>JAPOVS010000038.1 GCA_026708055.1 bacterium
CGCTGTACTGCGCCGAGCCGCCCGTGGGCACCATCACAGTCTTGGAACCCGTTGAGACGCCGTAGTCGCCGCGCTGGGTGACGGTCACCGAGACCGCCAGCGGGGCCTTGGGCGCGGGGCTGGCGCTGACGGTGAAGGAGGCATTGCCGCCCTCGGTTATCCCACTGCCGGCGAGCACGCTGATCTCAGGGGTCGGGGTGGGCGTCGGATCGTCATCGTCGGAGACGGTGACCGATGCCGCGCCCTGGGACGGGGAGACGGTGTAGCCGCTGCCGGTGTTCGCCGTGAGGGTGACCGCGCCGTCTTCCTCGTCGCTACCGTCGTCCACCGTGGCCACGGCATGGCTGACGCTGCCGCTTGTGGGTATGGTCACCGTCTGCACCCCCGTTGAGACGCCGTAGTCGCCGCGCTGGGTGACGGTCACCGAGACCGCCAGTGGGGCCTTGGGCGCGGGGCTGGCGCTGACGGTGAAGGAGGCATTGCCGCCCTCGGTTATCCCACTGCCGGCGAGCACGCTGATCTCAGGGGTCGGGGTGGGCGTCGGATCGTCATCGTCGGAGACGGTGACCGATGCCGCGCCCTGGGACGGGGAGACGGTGTAGCCGCTGCCGGTATTCACCGTGAGGGTGACCGCGCCGTCTTCCTCGTCGGCGGCGTCGTCCACCGTGGCGACGGTGTGGCTGACGCTGCCGCTGGTGGGGATGATCACGGTCTTGGAACCGGTTGTACCCGGCGCGGCGTAGTCGCCCGTCTGGCCGATCGCGACGCGCACGGTCAGCGGTGCCGCGGGCGCGGGGTCGGCGGTCACAGCGAAAGCGGCAGAGCCGCCCTCGGTTATGCCGGTGCCTGCGGTGACGCTGATCCGGGGGGTCGGCGTCCGGCTTCGCGCGTCGTTGTCGTAGACCACGGCGCCGGCCGAGATGCGGGACCGCGAGACGGTGTAGCCGCTGTCTCGTGCCACCATGACGATGATCATGCCGTTCGATTCGGCGACGGCGTCGTCGTCGGTGGCGACGCTGTGCCGCGCCGAGCCGGAGACGGGGATGGTCACCTGCTGGACGCCGGCGGCTCCCGGCGCCACATGGTCCCCGATCTGCAGCACTTGCAGAGAGACCGTCAGCGGAGACGAGGGCGCGGGGCTGGCGGTGACGGTGAAGCGCGCGTCGTCGCCCTCGGTCAGGGAGACGGCGACGGCGGTGACGCCGACCTCCGGCCCTGACGTGTCGTTGTCGGCCACGGCCACCGTGGCCGCGCCCTGCGACGACGAGACCGTGTAGCCGCTGCCCGCATTCAGGGTGACGGTCACCGAGCCGTCGGGCTCGTCGGCGCTGTCATCCACCGTGGCGACGGTGTGGCTCACCACGCCGCCGATGGGGATCGTCACCGTCTGCCCGCCCGTCGCCACGCCGTAGCTGCCCGTCTGCACAACGGTCAGCGACACGGTCAGTGGAGCGGACGGGGAGGGAGTTGCGATGAACCTGAAGGAGGCGCTGCCGCCCTCGGTCACGCCGGGGCCGGCGGTGACGCTGACCACCGGAGGTGGCCGGTCGTCGTCCGCGACGGCCACGCTGGCCGCGCCGTGCGTGGCGGAAACGGAGTAGACCTGCCCCGTGCTGAGCATCGCACTGATGGCGCCGCGGTCCTCGCCAAGGGAGTCGTCGATGGTCGCCACGGAGTGCTGGACAGCGCCGCTCACCGGTATCGTCACCGTCTGCGCGCCCATTGTTCCCGCCGCGGCGTAGTCCCCCCGCTGGAAGACCATCAGCGAGACGCGCATCGGCGCCGTCGGCGCCGGGTCGGAGGAGACGGTGAAGACCGCGTCGCCGCCCTCGTCGATGGCACCGCCGGCGGTGATGCTGACCACCGGTTCATTGTCCGACACGGCCACGCTGGCCGCGCCGTGAGTGGCGGACACGAAGTAGCCCTGCCCCGGGTTGAGCATCGCGCTGATGGAGCCGTCGGCCTCGCCGGTGGAGTCGTCGGCAGTCGCCACGGAGTGCTGGACGGCCCCGCTCGTCGGGATCGTCACCGTCTTTGCGCCGACGGCGCCCGTCGCCGCGTAGTCCCCCCGCTGGGAGACCGTCAGCGAGACCGTCAACGGGGCCGCCGGCGCCGGGTCGGAGGAGACAGTGAAGACCGCGCTGGCGCCTTCTGTCACAGCGCTGCCCGCCGTGATGCTGACCTCTGGCCCTTGCTGCGCCGGTGCCGCGTTCTGCACACCGGTCGTCGTGAGCGTGAACGGTCCGGTCCTCCCATTTTGTCGGGTGGTCGCCTCGATGGTGTAATCCCCGGTGGGCAGCGACTGGCTGATCCGCGCGTCTCGGAGATGGCCGCTGTTATCGTCGGAGTGCAACCACGGGCCGGTTCGTTGTCCCCGCCCGCTCCGCAGGTAGAGGTACGTATCTCGTATTGGGGCATCGAGGTCGATCGTGACTTGGCGCTGCTCGTCCAGACTGAAGTTGTAGAAGTGGCTGTGTGCGCCGACGTTGGTGGACGGGCAGACTCCGTACCATCTCCCCTGGACAGTCCCTTCGCCGGTCAGGTCTGTCACGCAACCGACCTCGGGCAGGCCGGTGCCGGGCAGTCGGGCGAACCCATGACCCCATTCGTTGTCCGGGCCCTCGGCGCCGTGATCGGCTGCATTGGCCTTGAGATAGTCGGCCACCTGTGTGGGCGTGAAGGCGGGGTTCCGCTGCAGCACGAGGGCGGCCAGACCGCCGAGGTGCGGTGCCGCTGCGCTGGTGCCGCAGAAAGGTCGGCTGCCGTAAGAGCCCAGCGAGACGGACCCGCAGCCGAGGGCGACAAGGTCGGGCTTCATCCGCCCGTCGGGCGTGGGGCCGCGGCTGCTGTAGGTCGCAAGATGAAAAGAACCGAATGTCGGGGCATTCCTCAGTTCCATGGCGCCGACGGCCAACATCCCCGGACTGGCGCTGTCAGCGGGCGTCATGATGCTGTGGTGCGTGGTGTGATACTCCAGCGGCCGCCACCCCCATGTCCCCAATTGCAGCCATGACGGCGCCGCGCTGGCGCCCTTCTTCGTGACGAAGACGGCATACTCGCCCGCGGGACCCTCGTAGTCCACTATCGCCTCATACGGATAGTCCGTCGACCCGCCGCCCTGGCCGTCCGCACTCGCCGCCACCACTCGAAAGTCATTCTGGCTGTCGGGACGATACAGCAGCCCCAGGTCCAGGTCCTTGGCCGCGCCGCCCCAGGTGTCGTCCCAGCGCAGGAAGATCGTCATGCGGACTGGGCCGGCGAACCACCGCGCCTGGGTCTCGTCTCTGACGGCGTTGCGAGGCCCCCACTCGTGATAGCCGTTCATGTCGGTGTCCTTGAATGAGCCGTACCAACCGTGCCCCGCCCCGTTGCCGGCCGCGTTCACCCAGACGATCCCGTTGTCGGTCGCCCACTTGACGGTGTTCAACGGGCTCGGCGTGAGCGGCGACGTGCCGTCGGCGGCGCCGTGGAAAGTCCAGCCGATGGAATAGACGATCACCTTCACGCCCTGGGCGTGCATCCATTCGACCGCCCGCTGAAGGTCGGCCCAGGTGGAAGCGTTGGAGATGTACAGCGACGCCCGTGGGGCCATGTCCATCACCGTCTCCGCAACCCGGGTGCCGTGCTGAACTCCCCCCGGCCGGTCGCAGTCGGCCAGATCGAACGTGGCGCTTCCGGGGCCGGGGAAGCACAGTCCTTTCACGGTCCGCGGCAGCCCGACCCCCATCAAGGCGCGCAGACCAGTGAAACCGTCCGCCCCCCATCTCCTGACGCCGTTGCGGTCCTTCGGCCTCGAGACCGCATCGATCACGCCGATCTTGACGCCCTGCCCCTCGTACCCCGCGGCATGCCACCGGCCGGCCTGGTGCACAGGCACGCCCTTGGTGAAGACATTGTCCAGCAGCCGTCGCGGCGTGGGCATCTCGCGCACGCGCGCCACCCCGGTCTGCTCCGCCAGCGACGCCAGCAGCCCCGGCGGCAGCTCGACCTCCAGGTAGTTGGAGAGGGCGTTGGCCGGTGTGATGCCATGCCCGGCCAGAAACTCGACGACCTCGTCCTGGTTGCCGTCGAGCTGGATCGTGAGCAGCATCGGCTCACTCGAGTTCAAGGTCGAGTTGGTGCCGCCCGGTGGCGTCGGCGGCCCCGCGCCCTCGGTCATGTCCGTGTTAGGTGGACCCCCCCCTTCAGCGCCGTATTGACGAATGTCGGCGGCGACCGCGAGCGCGCTGAGCTGCGAGCCGAGATTGGGATAGGTCTGACCTGAGTCGGATGGGGACATCTCCGGGTCGAGGGTGTCAGGCAGCAAGCCCTCGTCCGGCGGCGTTGGATCCTCCGCGGTCGAGGAGCTGGAGACGTCCTCGGCCTGGGGCTGCGCCGCAGCGTCGCCGGAACCTGGAGCGAACACGGCGATGGCCACAACCAACGCCACCGCGGCACGCGGAGTCCGTAGACGAATCGCAACGCGGAGAATCGCCTCCAATCCGTTCCTCCTGTATCGATAAGTCGCTGTCGCCGGGCGCAGGCTAACTGTGACAACCCGAGAGGTTGTCACAACTAGCCGCTCTGCGCGGCGGCTCGGACCTCTTCGGCGAGGCGGGCGCCCTCGTCCAGCAGGCCGGCGGGGGCCGGGAGTGTGGCCAGATGGTCGAGGTCGGCGAGGGCGTCGTCGAAGAGACCCAGGCGGGCCAGGGCCAGGCCCCGCCAGAAGCGGGCCTCGGGGTTGTCGGGGGACAGCTCGACGGCCCGGTCCAGGGCACGCATCCCCTCGGCCAGCAGGTCCTCGAAGGCGGCGAAGTCCGACCGGGTCAGCAGCGCGCCGCGGCCCACCAGCGCCGCCACGTTGGTGGGGTCGGCCGCCAGGGCGCTGCCGAACAGCCGGGCGGCCAGCACCACCTGCCCGTCGTCGGCCAGCAGGCGGGCGGCGGTCGCCATGTCGTCGGACGTGGCGCCGGCCAAGAGTGTCTCGACGGCAGCCGTGTCGCCGGCCTCGGTGGCGGCGGCGAGGCGGCCCGCCAGGATCCGCTCGCGCAGCTCGTAGGACGCCACGAGCTCCACCATGATGGGCGCCGGGTCGAGGCCGTCGAAGACGTCGAGATGGGCGGCGGCCGCCTCCAGCCAGCCCAGGCGGATCGCCACGACGGCGCCGAAGACCCTGGCGTCGGGATACCGCGGATCGGTCGTGACCGCCGTCTCCAGACGCTCGGCGGCGGAGGGCAGGTCGCCCCGCAGGAAGTCCAGCCAGCCCCACCAGGCCAGCGCCTCGGCGCTGGAAGGTTGGGCGGCCACCACCGCCGCGTAGATCTGCTCGGCCTCGGCGAAGCGGCCGGCGGCCATGTGCTCCTGCGCCTCGAAGAGTTGGCCGCGGGTGCTCTGGCGGATGTCGCCGGTGGCGGTGTCAAGCGACGAGCGGCTGCCGAGCGCCGACGCCAGCCCCACCCCCAGCCCGCCGCCGACCATGGCCACGATCACCAGAACCGCGACCACGCGGCGCCAGTTTCGCGGCGACCGAGCCGGGCGGGCCGCGGCGGAGCGGTCCGAAGCGAACCCGGCCGCGGCCCCGCGGCGGCGCACGGCTGCGACGCGTTCGGCGTAGAGCGTCGAGAGCGAGCGGTAGTCGCCCTCGCTGATGTCGCCGGCGGACCGCTCGGCGTCCAGGTCGTCGAGCGATCGCTCCAGGAACTCCAGCTCCTCCCGGTCGGCGTCGTGGTCGCTCACGGCATCACCGCCAGCGCCGGAAGGCGAATCCGAGTGCCGCGGCGGCGGTGACGCCGACGGCGGCGGGGAGGATCCAGACCAGGCTGCCGAACCCGGTGGACGGCGGCGTCAGCAGGATCGCCTCCCCGTAGAGGGTGGCGTAGGCGGTCCTGATCTCGTCGTCGCTCTGACCGGCGTCGACGCGCCGGGCGATGTCGGCGCGGATCTCCCGCGCCACCGACACGTTGGACTCCGCCACCGACTCGCCGGCGCACTGCGGGCAGCGCAGGGTGCGGGCGATGGCGGCGGCCCGCTCGGCATCGCTCGGCGTGCCCCGGTCGTCGAGCGACCCGAAGGTCAGCAGGACCGCCAGGGCCACCAGCGCCAGCCCCCAGCCCAGGCGGCGGGAACGCGCCCGCCGGTCCCCGTGTCCGGATTCCGGCCTTCGCCGGAATGACGACGCCCCCGGGTCGCCGCCATCGGGTTCGGGGGCCCGGCCGACGGATTCCGACGGCGGAGGGACGATTCCGGAGGTGCTCATGGTGCGGTCCCGGCGGGATCGGCGAGGGCCTCCAGAGCGGCGATGCGACTGTCGAGCTGGTCGGCGGTCACCCCGGTGGCGCCGACGAGCTTGTCCACCACGTAGCCGGCCGGCGACACCAGGTAGGTCTCGGGCACGGCGGTCACGCCGTAGTCCACGGGCACCGAGCCGACGTCGCCGGCCAGCACCGGCCAGTCGCCGCCGGCGCGCTCGAAGAAGCCGCGGACCGCCTCGGGCGAGTCGTCGAAGGCCACCGTCACCACGATGGCGTCGCCGATGGCGTGGCGCTCGCTGAAGGCGACCAGCTCGGGGTGCTCGATGATGCAGCCGGTGCACCAGGTGGCGAAGAAGTTGACAACCACCCAGCGGCCGCGGTGGTCGTCGAGGTCGAAGAAGTCGCCGCCGAGCGTCGGGCCGCTGATCGGCGGCGCCGGCTTGCCGACCGCGGAGCGCCCGATGAGCGTGCCCCGCTGGGGATCCCCCGCCGCCAACACCGCCACGAGAATCGCCGTGACCGCGGCCACCGCCAGCGCCACGAGGGCCACCGACCGCGCCCTGGGGCGGCGGGACCGGCCGCCTTCGGCAACCATCTCGGCGCTCACGGCGACCCGCCTCCCTGCCCTCCGGGGCGGGGAGAACCCGTCGCCACGCCTGCAGGAGCCTCGACCGGTGCCGAATCGTCCAGCGCCGAGGTGGGGGCGGTGGGACGGCGTCGCCGGCCCGGGAAAGCCGCCAGCACGATGCCCACCAGCATCACCGCGCCGCCCACCCAGAGCCACACGATCAGCGGCTGCACCGTGATCCGCAGCACCAGGCTCCCGCCGGTCTCGGACGGGAGGCGCACCATCGACAGCTGCACGTCGCGGCGCGCCGATGTCAGGGTGGCGGGGTGGCCCACCACCTGCCCCCGCAGCGTGTAGCGGCTGATGGCGGGGGCTGCGCAGCAGGCACCGTCGACGGCGATCTCGGCGCGCACCTCGAGGCGCTCGTCGTGGACCACCTCCCGCACGCCCACGAAGCTGAACTCCTGGCCGGCGAACCGCACCGCCTGGCCCTCGCTGAGGGCCAGCTCGGCCTGCTGCAGGTAGGACC
Organism: bacterium; assembly: GCA_026708055.1. Lineage (NCBI taxonomy): Bacteria > bacterium. The sequence continues at coordinate 7,328 of JAPOVS010000038.1, forward strand.
CGCTGGCCGCCAGTCCGACGGCGATGACAACCACCCCGATGTGGGTGACCATGCCGCCGTTGGCGCGCCCCAGCAGGCCCCGCCAGCCCTGGCGCCGGGACGCCAGGACAAGCTGCCGGGCCGCCGCCCCGCCGGCGAAACCCCCCAGCGCGAACGCCACCAGCGGCGCCGGCCCCCGGGCGCCCAGCCCTACCGCCACCGCCAGGGTGCCGACCCCGCACCACATCGGCCACAGCAGGCGCCGACCCAGCAACTCCGTCGAGGCCTTGCGCCACGGCAGCACCGGGGCGGCGGCCATCAGGAACAGCAGCAGCATGCCCAGCGGCATCGTCATGCGCTGGAAGTACGGCCCCCCGACGCTGAGCCGCTCGCCGGAGACGGCCTCGGCGACCAGCGGGAAGACCGTGCCCAACAGCACCACGGCGGCGAAGAGGGCGAACAGCAGGTTGTTGGCCAGGAAGGTGCCCTCGCGGCTGAAGAACGAGTCGAACCGCCCGGGGGCGCGCAGCCGGTCGCCCCGCCAGCCGATCAGCAGCACGCAGGCGGCGGCCACCACCCCGAAGAAACCCAGGATCGCCGGGCCGATGCCGGAGGCTGTGAAGGAGTGCACCGAGTCCAGCACCCCCGAGCGGGTGATGAAGGTGCCGAGGATCGTGAGCGAGAACGTGGCGCACACCAGCGACAGGTTCCAGACCCGCAGCATGCCCCGCCGCTCCTGCACCATGGCCGAGTGCAGGTACGCCGTCGCGGTCAGCCAAGGCAGCAGCGAGGCGTTCTCCACCGGGTCCCACGCCCAGTAGCCGCCCCAGCCCAAGGTGTCGTAGGACCACCAGGCGCCCAGCACGATGCCGGCGGTGAGGAATCCCCAGGCGAACAGCGACCAGCGGCGCGTCTCGGCCAGCCAGTTCTCGTCGGTGCGGCCCAGGGCGAGGGAGGACACGGCGAACGCGAACGGCACCGTGAAGCCCACGTAGCCCAGGTACAGCATCGGCGGGTGCACCGCCATGAGCGGGTTGTCCTGCAGCAGCGGGTTGGGGCCGGGCCCGTCATAGCCCGGCGGCGGGTCGAAGGCCACGAACGGGTCGGCGGGTCCGACCATCAGGCCGAAGAAGAACAGCACCACACCCAGCGCGCACATCAGCGCGCAGACGACCAGCGGGTCGTCGCCGCGCCGCCGGAAGCGCACCGAGGCGGCCACCACGAATCCCGCCAGGACCAGCCCCCAAAGCAGGATCGAGCCCTCCAGTGCCGCCCAGGCGGTGGCGACGTTGAACAGCGGGGCGGTGGCCGAGCTGCCGTTGTCCGCCACGTAGGCGACGGTGAAGTCCCGGTTGACGAGCGCCCGCTCCATGGCCGAGAAGGCCAGGGCGGCACCCACCAGCACCAGCCAGAGCAGGCCCCGCCCGATCGCCAGGAAGATGCGGTCACGCCGCCACAGGCCCAGCCCGAAGGACACCAGGGCGGCGAAGGCCGCGGCGACCGCGATCGCGATGCCCAGGTCGCCGAGTATGAGGTTGCTCACCGTCGGGCCGGTCCCAACCTCAAGTGCCCAACTTCAAGAGGCCGAACTCAGCAGCCTGCTGCGGTGCCGCCGGTGCCCGCCGCCTCGAGACGGTCGGGGTAGGTGTCGCGGTACTCGTTGTCGTGCTTCACCAGCATGTGGTCGCTGGCGAAGTAGTACCCGTCGTTGACACCGCAGGCGAACTCCGCCAGATCGGGGGGGCGGCCCTCGACCCAGCGCCCCTCCAGCACCACCGGCACCCCCGGCGTGAACAGGTCCGGTGGGCTGCCGACGTGCACCACGTCGGCGGCGACGCCCTCGAAGGACACCGTGAAGGCCACGGCCTGCTCGAAGTCCAGCTGCGTCGCCAGGACGCTGTGGGCCACCGGCGTGCCCTGCATGCGGAACCGCTGACCCGCCAACTCGTCGCGGCGCTCCACCGCCTCGTCGGTGTTCAGGAAGAACAGCGAGGCGTCGGTCACCAGGCGCACGAGGGCGAACGTGATGCCGCCCACCGCAGCGGCCACGACCAGCAGCGAGATGATCCGCCGCGCCGTCGGTGGCCGGCGGCCGTGGCGACTCTCGGCGCGGCGGGGCGTGAGATCAAGGCCCGGCGCCGCGTCACCGTCGGTGGCGCCCGCCGGCGGCAGCTCCGGATCGCCGGGAGTCTCGGGCACCGCCGGTCAGTCCTCGGCGGTCATCCAGCGGCGTCGGCGCGCCGGCACCCTGCCGCTGAGCCGGCGGCCGCGCAGCAGGATCATCACCGCATAGGACACCAGCAGCGCGGCGCTGATCGACCACCCGGCGGCGATGTAGCCGGCGTGGGTCACGGGTTCAGCCCCTCTGCTGCGGCGGCGGCCTCGGCGCGCCGCTCGGCGAGGGCGGCCTCCAGCCCGGCGCTCTCCGCCTCGGCCTCCAACCAGGCCACCCGGAAGCGGTGCACCGCCAGCCACAGCGCCAGGAGGCCCATGACGAGGATGCCCAGCACCAGCGTGAACAGGGTGAGATCCTCGATGCGCAGCTCCTCGAGGGTGGACTGCTGGTGCAGCGTCCGGTTCTCCCACCACTCCACGGAGCGGTTCACGATGGGGATGAGGACGGCGCCGCCGGTGCCCAGGATCGCCGCCCGGCGGGCGCGGGCCTCCGGCGCCGCCGGCACCGAGCGCAGCGCCAGGTAGCCCGCGTAGACCAGGAACAGCACCAGGGTGGTCACGACGCGCACGTCGCCCCACTCCCACCAGGTGCCCCAGACCGGTCGCCCCCAGATCATCCCCGTGAGCAGGGTGACCCCGCAGAACACCACGCCGATCTCGGCGCACGCATGGGCCAAGCGGTCCCACCAGGGGCCGCGGCGCCACAGGTACACCCCGCTGGCCAGGGCGCAGGTGCCGAGCGCCACGTAGGTCCAGATGGCGGCGGGAAGGTGGACGTACATGAGCCGCACGGCGTCGAACTGGCCGATGCGGGTGCCCGCCTCGGGGCCGGGCCGGGAGTCGGGCGGGCTGAAGATGAACGCGCACAGGCAGAGACCCACCAGCCCCGCGAGGGTGGCGACGCCGAGGATCCGCGTGGTGCGGGAGCCGGTGTCGGCGGGCGCGGCGTCCGGCGAGGAGCGGTCCGGGGAACGGCCCAGCAGGATGCTCATGGCGCCGTCGCAGTAAGTGCGATCACGACTCAGCCTCCAGCAGCGGACCGTAGGCCAGGGCGCCGAACACCGCGTAGACCAGGGCGAACAGGCCCAGCAACCCGAACCACGCCCAGCCGTTCACCGCCGCGGTTCCCAGCGCGTCGCCGAAGGCCCGGGTGGCGCCGATGAGCACCGGCGCGAAGACCGGCAGCAACAACACGGGCAGGAGGGTCTCGCGAACTCCGAGAGGGGCGGCCAGCACGCCGTAGAGGGTACCGGCGGCCGCGATGCCGACCGTCGCCGCGGCGGCCGACGCCACCGCCAGGCCGAAGTGCTCGACGCGGGCGTCGTACAGCACCACCATGGCCACGCCCAGCAGGGCCTCCAGGACGGCCAGCTGCGCCGCCAGCGCCAGGGCCTTGCCGGCGAAGATGCGGGACGGGCCGGTGGCGCTCAGCAGCAGCGCGTCGGCGGCGCGACCGGCGTGCTCCACGGCCACAGAGCGCTGGGCGGCCAGCAGGGCCGTGAGCAGCACCGCCACCCAGAACAGGCCGGGGCTGAAGTTCCGCAGGGCCGCCCGGTCGGCGTCCAGCGCGAAACCGAGCAGCACCAGTGTGGCCACGGCGAACGGCGCCACCTGGAACAGCAGCACCCGAGAGCGCAACTCGATGCGCAGGTCCTTGCCGGCGACCAGCAGCACCTCACGCATCGGCCGCCTCCGGCGAGGCCGATCCCGCCACAGCGGCGAGACCGGTGACGATCCCCCCGACGAGGTGGACGGTGCGCGTCGCCACCTCGGCAGCGGCCGGGGCCTCGTGGCTGGCCAGCACCACCGTGGCACCGCTGCCGGCGGCGTCGAGCACCAGCCGGTTGATGGCGCTGCGCCCGGACTCGTCGAGACCGGCGTGAGGTTCGTCCAGCAACCAGAGGCGCGGGCGGCGCAACGCCAGGGCGGCCGTGGCGACCCGCTTGCGCTGACCGGCCGAGAGGCGCCGCAACGAGACGTCACCGAGGCGCGGCGCCACCTCAAGGCGCTCCAGAGCGGCCCGCGACTCCGTCTCCGATGCGCCCGCCAGGGCGGCGAAGAAGCGCAGGTTCTCAACCACCGTGAGGTCCTCGTACAGCATCAGGTCGTGGCCCAACAGCCCGACCTGGGGGCGCAGCGCCCGCCGGTCGCTCCGCAGGTCACAGCCCAGCACCGTGCCCCGGCCGCCGTCCAGGGTCGCCAAGCCTGCAAGCAGGCGCAGCAGCGTCGTCTTGCCCGCACCGTTGGGGCCCCGCAGCAGCAGGATCTCCCCCTCCGCCACGTCGAGGTCGACGCCGGCCAGAGCCGGGAAACCTCCCCGGCAACTGACGGCATCACGAAGCCAGACAGCAGATTCCACGACGACCCCTTCGGAGAGAACTGCAGGCTACCGGTCCGGGCCACCCGTGCCCCGGTCGCCGGGACGCCGGTGGCCCGTCGCGGGCGACGCGAGGCGTGTCGGTACCATCGGGACGTGACGCTGCCGCGGATCCTCAGCGCCGTCGGGCGGACGCTGGCGATCCTCGGTGTCGTGATGCTCCTGTTCGTGGTGTTCCAACTCTGGGGCACGGGGCTGCAGCAGGCGCAGGCTCAGAGCAACCTGGAAGACGACCTCGCCGAGCGTTTCCGGCTGGCCGCCGCAGCCGGCCAGGCCGCCGGCCGGGTCTCCCCTGCGGCGCCTGCGGCTGCCGCAGCATCGCTGGAGCCGGAGGTCGGCCGGCCCTCCGCCCGGCCCGCCACAGCGGCGCCGGCCACGCCGGAGCCGGTGGTGGGGGAGGCCGGCGGGGCGCCTGCCGGCCCACCGGACGCCGCAGCGGGAGCCCCGCCGGCGGACGCGGAGACCGCACCGGCGTCGGGACCGGACACCCCGGCGGCGGAGACGGCGGGGCCGGAACTCCCGCGCATCGGCGAGTCCTCCCCCGAGCGGTCTGCGGCGCCGGCGACGCTCCCCGAGCTGCCGAGCCTCCCCTCGGTGGTCAGCCAGATCTCCGAGCCGGCCGCGGCGCGGGCCGTCGCCCGCCTCCTCGGGCCGGAGGTGGAGGAGCTGTTGCCGCTGGTCTACCCGGAGGCCGGTGAGGCGATCGCCCGGATCGTGATCCCGTCCATCGATCTCGACGCCATCGTCGTGGCGGGCGTCGAGATCGACGACCTCCGCAAGGGGCCCGGCCACTACAGCACCACGCCGCTGCCGGGCCAGCCCGGCAACGCCGCCATCGCCGGTCACCGCACCACCTACGGGGCGCCGTTCGGACGGCTGGCGGAGCTGAACGCCGGCGACGCGATCATCGTCGAGACGCTGCAGGGCAGGTTCGTCTACCGGGTGCTGCCCGGCCAGCCGGGTATGGCCGGCCACACCCTGGGGTTCCGGATCGTCGCCCCGACCGCCCTCGAGGTGCTCGACGACGTGGGCGACAACCGGCTCACGCTCACGACCTGCCATCCCAAGTACAGCTCCAAGAAGCGGCTCATCGTGCATGCCGCTCTCGTCGGCGATCCGGTGGTGCGCCTGCCCCGCCCCGGTGAGCCAATCGGCGCGGAGTTCGTCCGGCTCGCCCAGCCCGCGGGGCCGCTACCGGTCCCGCTCAACGTCGCCCCGCCGCAGGCGCCCACCCCCGAGGCGGACGCGCCGCAGGCGCCCGCCCCCGAGGCGGACGCGCCGCAGGCGCCCACCCCCGAGATGGCCGTCCCGGAGGCGGGCACCCCGGAGACGCTCGGACCGGACGAGGGCGAGCAGGCCCGCACCAGCCCCGGCACCGCACCCGAACTCGCCGGCGCCGGCGCGACGGCCGACGACGCCGCCGCAGGGCTCGCGGCCGGCGAGATCGACACGCCCGCAGCCACCGAGGCCCGGGATGACCCCGCAGTCGCCGCCGGGACCGCGGCACCGGGACCAGAGCCACCCAGCCCACCCCCGGAACCCGGGACACTCCCCTCGGGCGAGGCCATCCCGGCGGCCGCCGGCGACGTCCCCGGCGAGAGCCGGTCGGAACAGGGAGCCCCCCGGCAGGCCGCGGAGCCGGCAAGCCCGACGGCGCCGCGGGCTCCGGTGACCGACGTCGGATTCGGCGAGGGCCTCAGCGGTGACCGAGGCGCCATCCTGCCGGCGGTGCTGTGGGGGCTGGCCGCGGCGGCCGTCTGGGGGCTCGGCTGGAGCTTCGGGCGGTCGGGTCGCCGGGCATTGCGGTATACCGTCGCTGTCGTGCCGTTCCTGGTGGTCGTCTACGTGATGTTCACGTACGTCGACCGGGCCCTGCCCGCCTACTGATGCCGCGTCGGCCCGCACGCGGCGACGCCACCCGGCGCAGCAGCCGGACCCGCCGGCTCCTGGCTGCGGCGACCGCGGCGGTCGCCCTCGCCGGCGTCGTGGCCGCCTGCGGCGAGCAGGAGGAGGAGGCCGGGCCCGACGACCTGTCGCCGGTGCGGATCCTGCGACCCGACCCCGAAGCCGCCGACGACACCCAGACCCAGCGGCGCGACGGGCTGCCCGTGGTGGAGGGGACCGACCGCCTCGAGGGCCTCATCGTCAACCCCTTCGACCTGGAAGCCGGCCAGTGCTTCAACAACTACCTCACGGCACTGGGCGACAACACGTTCCAGGAGCTGACCACAGTCGTGGACTGCAGCGGACCCCACGACGGCGAGGTGTACTTCCAGGTCTTCCACCCGGCCGAGGCGGGTGAGCCGTACCCCGGCCCCGACGAGATGCCGGCCTGGGCGCAGCAGCACTGCTACGCCCAGTTCGAGGGCTTCGTGGGCCAGGAGTACGAACTCTCCGAGCTGGACATCGGCATCCTGCATCCCACCGAGCTGACCTGGTCCGATCCCATCGGGCGGCACCGGGAGGTGACCTGCTACGTCGAGGCCTGGCGGGGCGGCCGCCTGCTCGGCTCCATGCGCGGGAGCGGCTTCTGACCCGGTTGCCTCGACCGGTCGGGGACCCGGGGTGCCGTTCGCTCCTTCGCGCGGGCGCAAGGCGTCGCGAATCGCCCCCCGGTCTCCCTCCCTCGTTTCTTGCGACGGTCCGGTCGGGGCCGCCGGTGGCCGTCGGCGGATCGTCTGGCGAAATCGATCCGGCGCCGTCCCCCGGCGTCCCCTCCCTCGGTTGTTGCTGCGGGAGATCCGTCAGTCGTCGAGGGGGAGGTTGAGGGGGGTTTCCGGTCTGTCGAGTTCGATGGTGACCTTGTGGAGGTTGCCGGCGAAGGGGAACGGGGCGTCGTAGGAGGTCGAGACGGGGCTGAGGGCGTTGCGGCCGACGTCCGTTCCGCTGAGGGCCAGGAAGGCGAGGGTGCGTGGGATCTCGAACCAAGCGCCGTAGTGGCCGTTGGCGCCGAGGCGGGCGCGGGCGGAACGGTCGGGGTTGATCTGCATCTCGAAGGTTGCGGTGATGTCGTCGACCTCGGGCAGCGGCAGCGAGGCCGCGGTGATGTCGCCGGCGGCGTTGTACTCGTAGTGCAGGGCGCCGTCGGCGGCCCAGAGGACGAAGCCCGACTGCACGTTGCCGAAGCTGACGATGACGCCGCGCTTGTGGCCGGACATCTCGGCGGTGATGCGATGATCGGCGTGGCCGACAGGCGGCGCGGCGCTGGGCTCGATGTGGGAGACCGGGGGGTAGTACTCGAAGACGGCGCGGGTCTGGGGGGTGCCGGGCGGCGGCGGGGCGCTGAACAGCTCCCGGGAGCGATCGTCGAGCGGCAGGACGTCGTAGCGGCCCGCCTCCCTCCACCACAGCTCGGTCAGCTCGCGGAGCTTGTGGGGGTGGACGGCGGCCAGGTCACCGGACTCCGAGAAGTCCTCGTCGAGGTGGTACAGCTCCCACTCGCGCTCGCTGTAGTCGCTGCCGGGGTCGTGGTGCGTGACCACCTTCCAACCGTCGGCCCACAGGCCGCGGTTGCCGAACATCTCGAAGTACTGGGTGCGGCTCGGCGCCGGGGCCTCGGGGTCCTCGAACGTGTAGGCCAGGCTGCGGCCGTGGATCGGCATCTGCGGCACGCCCCGGTGGCTCTCCGGCGGCGTCACGCCGGTGACCTCGTAGACCGTCGGGGCGATGTCGATGATGTGGCCGAACTGCGGCAGGATCGCCCCCGGGCGCGCCAGGCGGCCGGGCCACGACACGATCAGCGGGTCGCGCACCCCGCCGCCGTGGGTGTGGTACTTGTACCAGCGCCCCGGCGTGTTGGAGGCCTGCGCCCAGCCGGTGGCGTAGTGGCTGTCGGCCAGGGGTCCGCCGATCTCGTCGAGGGCGCCGAGCGTGCGCTCGAAGTCCTCAGCCATGTCGTTGAAGAACCGGATGGCGCTGAACATCCCCAGGCGGCCGCCCTCCATGGCGGCGCCGTTGTCGGAGGTCACCACGACCAGCGTGTCCTCCCAGCGCCCGGTGGTGCGCAGGAACTCGAACAGCCGACCCAGGGCGGCGTCGGTGTGCTCGATGAATGCGGCATAGGCCTCGGCGAGGCGGGCCGCCACCCGCTGCTCGCCGGGCTCCAGTGAGTCCCACGGCGGCACGTCGGGGTTGCCCGGCGGCAGCTTGGTGCCGGCGGGGACGACGCCGGATGCGAGTTGGCGCTCGTAGCGGCCGAGGCGGATTTCCTCCCAGCCGGCGTCGTAGCGGCCCCGCGCCGCCTCCATGAACTCCGCGGGGGCGTGATGCGGGAAGTGGGCGGCGCCCAGCGGGACGTAGCAGAAGAACGGGCTGGCGGGCCGGTGGGCGATGTGGTCGGCGATGTAGCCGATGGCCCGATCCACGAGGTCGTCGGTGAGGTGGTAGCCGTCGGCGGGCCGCCCCGGCGGGTCGATGGCATGGTTGTCGCGGAACAACTCCGGGTAGTAGTGGTCGGTGGCGCCGTTCATGAAGCCGTAGAACTGGTTGAAGCCCCGCCCCAGGGGCCACTCCTCGTAGGGACCGGCGCCGGTGACCTGCCGCATCGGCGCCACGTGCCACTTGCCGACGGCGAACGTGTTGTAGCCGGCGTCGCGCAGCACTTCGGACATCAGGGCGGCCCGGCGGCTGATGCGGCCCCGGCCGCTGGGCCAGCCGGAGTCGATGTTGGACAGCATGCGCATCCCGACGGCGTGGTGGTTGCGGCCCGTCAGCAGGCACGCCCGCGAGGGCGAGCAGAGCGTGGTGGTGTGGAAGTTGTTGTACCGGTGGCCTCCGGCGGCCAGGGCGTCCAGGTGCGGGGTGCGAACCTCCGAGCCGTAGCAGCCCAGGTCGGCGAAGCCCAGGTCGTCGAAAAGCACGATCACCACGTTGGGGCCGCCGGGAACCTGCGGCTCCGGATACCACGGCTCGCTGTCGCGGTGGGTGCGCCCGAGGTGCCCGGGGAAGCTCCCGGCGGTGTCGTCGCTCATGCGGTGGGCCTCCGTGGCGGATCGGCGGATGGTCGGGGTTCGGCGGATGGTCGGGGCTCGGCGGATGGTCGGGCGGCGGGCGCAGACGACGGGGGCTCAGTAGCTGCCGACCCCGGTGAGGTAGCGGCGCAGCACGGTGTTGCCCAGCAGCTTCCAGAGCCGGTCGCAGGTGAAGCCCAGCACCCCGAAGCAGAAGATGCCCACGAACATGAAGTCGGTGCGGAAGAAGGTCCGGGAGTTCCAGATCAGGAAGCCGATTCCCTCCTGGGCGGCGATGGCCTCCGCCGCCACGATCACCAGGAAGGCGTTCGCCAGCGCCAGCCGCATCCCCACGAAGATGGACGGGAACGTGGCCGGCAACGCCACCTTCAAGAACACGTCGCGGCGGTTGGCGCCGAGCGTCTGGGCGCTGTTGACCTTGTCGGGATGCACCGAGGAGGCCCCGGTGGCGGTGGTGATCAGCACCACGAACAGTGCTGCGTAGCCCACCAGGTTCACCTTGGAGGTCTCGCCGATGCCGAACCAGAGGATGAACAGCGAGGTGAGCGCCAGGGCGGGCACGAACCGGAAGAAGTGGATGAAGGGATCCAGGGCGGCGCGGGCGAAGCGGGAGACCCCCGCCAGCAACCCGAGCGGGATGGCGATGCCCGAGCCCAGCAACCAGCCCTTGAAGACGCGCTCCAGGCTGATGGCGATCGAGTCCCACAGCAGCCCCGAGTCGGAGAGCTCCGCTGTGCCCGTGGCCACCTTGGCCGGCCCGGGCAGCAACTGCGGGTTGTAGTTCCACGAGCCGACCTGCCAGATACCGATGGTGATCCCCACCACCACCGTCGAGATGAGGATCGCCCCCCGCCGACCGCTCAGGCCGGCGCGCCAGCCGCCGCCCGCCGGTTCCGGTGTGGCGCCGGGCGCCGCGGCCGCCGTCGAATCGGTCAGTTCTGCCACGCCCGGGTCACCTCCTCGACGATCTCCGCCTCCACGGCACGGGCGACCGTGGCGAACTCGGGGGAGAACTCGTCGCGCGGGTAGCCGATCTCCACGCTGTGCAGCGAGCGGAAGTCGGAATGCGGGCCGGCGCGCATCACGCCGATGCGCTGGCCCAGCAGCACCGCCTCGCGGATGTCGTGGGTGACGTACACCACGGTGCCGCCCTCGGTCTGCCAGAGTTCGACGACCTGACGCTGCAGGATGCGCCGGGTCTGGGCGTCGAGCGCCGCGAACGGCTCGTCCATCAGCACGATGTCGGGTTTCACGGCCAGGATCCGGGCGATCTGGACGCGCTGCTTCATGCCGCCGGAGAGTTCGTGGGGCAGCTTGCCGGCCGCGCTGGTGAGACCCACCAACTGCAGCCAGTGGTCCACCACGGCGGGGTCGTACTCGGTGCCCTTGCGTTTGGCCTGCAGCTTGAGGCCGAACGCCACGTTCTGGCGCACCGTCAGCCAGTCCAGCAGCGGCCCGTCGACGCTCTGGAACACCATGGCCCGGTCGGGGCCGGGGCCGGTGATCGCCGAGCCGCCGGCGGTGACGGTGCCGCCGTTGGGCTCCAGGAATCCCGCCACCAGGCGCAGCAGCGTGGACTTGCCGCAGCCGGAGGGCCCGACGATCACGAAGAACTCTCCGGGGGCGATCTCCAGCGACAGGTCGGTGACGACAGGGGGCGAACCCTTGCCGTAGCGCAACTCCACGCCGTTGAAGGTCACGGAGCGGCCGCGGTCGTCGCCGGGACGCTCGCCGGCCGCTCCGTTCATCGTCGGGGTTGTGTGGGTGCCCTCGGGGCGCCGCCCGCTACAGGTCGGCCTGTATCGATCCCGGCACGGCCTCCTCCATGGCCCGGAAATCGATGAACTCCCGGATGTCGAAGTCGGCCGGCAGCACGCCGGAGTCGATCAGGAACTGGGCGATGGCGTCGAAGGAGTCGAGTTGAACCTGCGTGAACTCAACCTTGTAGCGCTGGTTCGGCATGATGTTGGCGAACAGCTCCTCGTTGCCGGACACGGCGTCCGCCACGATCTTCGCCGCGGCAGGGGTCTCGTTCTGGATCACCAGATTGGCCTTGTCGTAGGCCCGGACGATGCGCTCGATGATCTCCTGGTTCTCGTTGGCCCACTCCGTGCGAGACACCAGGTAGATGGCGACAGTGTCCAGCACGTTGGAGTCGTCGCCGAGGATCTTCAGGTCGGGATCCTCCTGAGCCTCGAGCGTGCCGTTGAGCCACACCCAGGCGGCCTGGATGTCGTTGGTGCGCAGCGCCCCGACCAACTCGAACAGTCCCGGCAGCGGGACCAGCTCGACGTCGTCGAGGCTGATGCCGTTCTGCTGGAGGTGGCGGATCGTCACGAAGTGCTCCGAGGTGCCCTGGACGTATCCGATCGTCTTGCCCACCAGGTCCTGGGGTCCGTTGATCTCGTTGCGTACCGCCAGACTGTGGAATCCCGGCCTCGGGGCGGCGATCGCCGCCACCACCCGCATGTTCTCCTCGGCCGCGGCGGCCAGGTTCAGCACGGCGAAGTCCAGCGCCGGGCCGATGTCGGCCTGGCCTGCGATCACCGCCTGGATGGCCTCGATGCCGGTGCCGTACTGCGACATGGTGACATCGAGGTTCTCCTCGTCGAAGTAGCCCCGGTCGATCGACACCCATGCCTGGGAGCCGAGCAGGAACCCGTCGGCGGCGATGCCCACCGAGAGGGTCTCGGGCTCGTCATCCCCGCAGGAGGCCGCCACCAGTGCCACGGCCAGGACCGCAGCCAGAAGGGTGGACCATGTCTTGGTCCTCTTGAGTCTCACGTTGTTGTTCCTTTCGTCAGGTTCGGCCTGCCCTGCCCCCAACCCGGGCCACCCGAGCACCTCCTTGCGTCGCCGATGCCTGCGGAGCCCGCTCCAACCCGGAGCAGGGCACCGGCTCCACCCGCCGCCACGCTGAGGCGGGCACGGCTGACCCTAGTTCGCCTGCGCGGTCACGGAAGCCTGCGGGTCGCCGGGAGGGGCTGCGCGGCGATCGACCGGTCGGGACCACCGGTGGCCGCCGGCGGATCGTCTGGCGAAATCGATCCGGCGCCGGCTCCCGGCGTCCACTCCCTCCCGGGTCATCGGTAAGCGAGGGCCGCTCGGTGCGCTCGTAGAGTGGCGGGCGTGGAGTTGCGGGACTGGATCCTGGCGGACGTCACCTCGCTGCGGGGGAAGCTGGCCGGCGGGGTTCTGGGACTGATCCCTGCTGAGCGGCTGCGGGAGCGGGTCGACGGGGGTGGGATCGCGCCGGTGTACGTGCTGTGGCACCTGGCCCGGCACCAGGACGTGGCCGTGAACGGGGTGCTGCGGGGCGTCGATGCGGTTGTGGACGGCTGGGTGGACCGTCTCGGCGTCGGTGAGGACCTGTGGCGGGGGCTGGCCGAGGGTGAGGACGCCGACCTGGTCGAGGTGCTGGACCCTGAAGCTGTGGGCGCCTACGCGCTGGCCACCTGCGACGCCACCGCGGCGTGGCTCAGCGAGGACGGGCTGCCGGCGATGGACGCCCGGCCCGAGACGGCCGGGCCGCTGGCGGCCATCGGCACGCCCACCGACCGGTTCGACTGGCTGTACTCCATGTGGGACGGCAAGCCGGCGTCGTGGTTCCTGCAGTGGAGCACCGTGGGCCACGGCATCAACCATCTCGGCGAGCTGGTGTCGATCCGCAATCGGATGGGACTGAGCCCCTTCTAGCCCCGCCTCGCCGGGGGATCGACCCGATCGATGCTCCCGAGCAACACCACCGGCTCCGGGTATCTTCTCGCAACTGTGGAGACGGAGAGGTGTCGAGCGGCCCCGCTGATCCGCCGGTTGCTCGCTCTGCTCGCAGCGATCGTGTTCGCTGCGGCGTGCTCGGACGGTCTCCGCCCGACGCTGGTCGACGAGCCGCCCCGTTCGCTCGCCCCCGCCTCCACCGCCGCGACCACCCCGGAACCCGAGCCGCCGCCGGTGGCGCCGCCGCCGACGGCGACGACCACGACCACCGTGCCCCAACCGGAGCCCTCCGGGGAGTCGACGCTGCCGACCGACGGCGACGTGCCCATGGACCGCACCGAGCCGGCCGAACCCGGCCCGACCGAGCCTCCCGAACCCGAGCCTCCCCAGGTGACCGAACCGGAACCGACCGAGCCTCCCGAACCCGAGCCGGCCGAACCCGAGCCGGCCGAACCCGAGCCGGCCGAACCCGGACCTCCCGAGGTGACCGAACCCGAGGTGACCGAACCCGACGACCCGGGCACCGACGACGAGCCCCCCGAGGATGCGCTCGAGGTTCCCCGACTCAGCGGTCCCTCGGGCGGGTCGGCCAGCCCGAGGGACACGGCACTCGTCAGCGCCCTGGATGCGCTGGTGGCCCGGGCACCGGCGGGTGGATGCCTGGTGGTCCGCCGGGCCAGCGAGACGGTGTTCTCCCGCAACGCCGACGCCATGCTGATCCCGGCCTCGCTGCAGAAGCTGCCGCTCGCCGCGGCCGCGCTGGAGATCCTGGGCGCCGGCTACACGTTCACCACCGTCGCGCTGGCGGAGACCGGATTGACCGGCGGCGTCCTGGACGGCGATCTGTACCTCGTAGGCGGCGGCGACCCGCTGCTGTCCACCCCGGACTTCGTAGCGATGCTCGCTGAGCACGACTCGGCGGGAAGCCCGCTGGCCGACCTCGCCGCGGACCTCACCGACGCCGGCCTCACCCGCATGACCGGCAGCGTCGTGGCCGTAGCGGACCGCTACGACACCCTCACCACGGTTCCCACCTGGCCGGCCCGGTTCGCCGGTCAGAGCGTCGCCGGGTCACTGAGCGCGGTCAGCGTGAACCAGGGGTGGCGCACCCCGCCGGGGCTCCTCTCGACCTGGGGGCTGCCACCCGTGCCCCAACCGGCGCTCCGGGCGGCGGAGATCTTCGACGACCTGCTGGAGGCTCGCTCGGTGCGCATTCCCCTCGTGCCCCGCGTGGCCGAGGCCGGCGGGGACTACAGCAACCACGAGGTGCTGGCAACTCTGGAATCGGCACCGCTGGCGGCCAGCCTGCACTGGCTGCTCGCCGAGAGCGACAACACGCTCGCCGAGATGTTGCTGAAGGAGATCGGCCTCGTGGCGAGAGGCGCCGGCACCTCGGCCGCCGGCGCCCTGGCGGTACACGAGGCGCTGGCCCCCAGGATCGCCGGGCTCGCCGTTCCGGCCGACGGTTCGGGACTGAGCCCGTCGAATCGCCTGAGCTGCTCGCAGGTGATCGACGTGCTGGAACTCGGCGGTCCCAACGGCCACGTGGGCGTCAACCTCGGGGTGGCCGGGCGGACGGGGACGATGGAGAACCGCTACCGGAACTCGCTGGCGAAGGACTTCGTGCAGGCCAAGACGGGGACGCTGGCGGGGGTGCGCTCGCTCGCCGGATTCGCCCGGGCCGCCAGCGGCGACGTGTTGAGCTTCGCGGTGATCCTCAACAGCGGAACGGAGTGGATCGACAGCGACGCCGCCTTCGGGTTCTTCGCCGACCTGATGGAGGTTCTGGTGGCCGCCACCGGCGGCTGAACGGTCTGAACGCCCCGCCGCGGCGGCGGATGCCGTCAGGCCATCAAGAGGGCCAGACCGGCCCAGCTCTGGGGAATGGCGCCGAGGCCGGCGCCGTCGTCGCTGTCCCAATACTCGGCCAGGCCCGACTTCTCGGCGCCGGCCACGATCGCCCGCGCCAGCGTCGCGGCGGCGTCGTGGTGCCCGGCGCGCCGCAGGCCCAGCCACAGCAGGTAGTCGAGCTGCGGCCACGACGGGCCGCGCCAGTAGGCCCCGGCGGCGAAGGACGGCTCGGCTCGGTGTACCCCGGTGGGGCCGAACGCACCCCCGTAGGCGCGGGAGTCTGTGAGTGCTGCGGCGACCGCGGCGGTGCGCTCGGCGTCTGATTCGATGAGCAGGCCCAGCAGCCCGTAGGCGGTTCGGGTGCGGCCCGAGCCTCCCTCGGCGTCGCCGGCGTCGGTGTAGCTGCACAGGTCGGCGTCCCAGCGATCGCGCACTGCGTCGGCCAGGCGGAGGGCGGCAGCTTGTTCGATGGCACCGGTCGCTTCGGCCAGTTCGAGCGCGTTGAAGGCCACGAGCGCCGAGAAGCCCGCCGAGGCGGCGGCGAACTTCGGATTGACGAGCGGGGCGCCGCCGGCGCTGCGCTCGATGCCGTCCAGCAGCTCCCCCTTGCGGTCGAACCAGCGCTTCTCGTCGAAGCCGCCGTCGCCGAAGTCGTCCCAGCGCGGATCGTTGTCGGCACCGGACTCCCAGGGATGGCACAGCAGCACCAGGCCGGACTCCGTGTGGCGCTCCCGGCGCTGCAGCAGGAACTCCAGGCCGCCCGCGGCGGTCGCCAACAGGCGCTCGGGCACATGGGCCCCGCGGCGGTGCAGCTCGGCGAGGGCGTGGCCGTACATGGGTGGCCCGGTGATGCTCGAAGCGCCCGCACGGCCCCAGAAGTCCTCGTGACAACGCGGATCCAGCTGGTAGGCCATGTGCGGCACGCAGCCCGAGGCGTCGGCCGCGCCCAGGATCTGCGCCAGTTCGTCGAGGCCGCGGTCGTCGCCCAGCTCCGCCCAGATGAGGGCGCAGAAGCACGAGTCCCACAGCCACTGCCACGGGTAGCGCACCCGGTTCGGCGCGGTGTAGCCCCCGCCCGGCGGGATGTCGACCCAGTGCCGCCGCAGCACCGCCAGCACTCGGTCCCGCAACTCCACCGCTGTATTATCCCCCGGTGCCTCCGAAGCGAAGCGGCCGCCGCCGGGTGTGGATGGTCGCCCTGATCGCCGTCGCGGGCGTCCTGGCGACCTCGCTGGTCGCCGCCGCCGAGACAGGGCCGCAACTCCGGCTCCAAGCCCGCGTCCTGAGCAGCGGACAGACCGAGGTGGCACTGCAGCAACGCCTCGACGGCGGGCAGTGGGGCGACCGCCTGCTTCCCGCGCGGCGCCTCGTGCCGCCCGGCGCCCCGACCTGGCGCTGGGTCCAGAGCACGCCCCTGGAGGTGCAGACCGCTGCCGGCCCGCGGGAGATGCGCATCGCGGCCCGGCGCCCGGCCGGCGGCGGGCGCATCGAGGTTGGCCTCCAGCAGCGGCGCCCCGACGGCAGCTGGTCCGAAGTCATCCTGCCCGCCTTGCGGGTCGTGCCCGCGGGCGCCCTGGCGGGAAGGTGGCTGGCAAGCTCGCCGCTGCACGAGCCGGTGTTCCGGGAACAAGCGATGGAGGCAGGCCCCGCCGATCAACCCGACGACCCAAGCCCCGCCGACCAACCCGACGACCCAAGCCCCGCCGACCAACCCGACGACCCAGCCCCCGCCGACCAACCCGACGACCCAGCCCCCGCCGACCAACCCGACGACCCAGCCCCCGCCGACCAACCCGACGACCCAGCCCCCGCCGACCAACCCGACGACCCAGCCCCCGCCGACCAACCCGACGACCCAGCCCCCGCCGATCTGCCCCGCGCTCTGCTGACACCGACCGGCGTGCCGGTCGCCGTGATCGGGCGCGCCGGCGGCGGCTACCTGGTGCGCACGCCCTGCGGCAACGCCGCTGAGGTCACCGGCGGCGATCCCATCGACGGCATGCGGGTGGTGCTCGACCCCGGTCACGGCGGGCGGTTCGACGTCGGCGCCGTGGGGCCCAACGGTCTCGCCGAGGATGTGCTGAACCTCACCCTCAGCCGCGCCATCCTCGCCGAACTCGCTCGCCGCGACATCCCCGCCGCCGCCGCCCGCACCGGCGACTACGGATCGCTCCTGTCCGTGCGCGCCGCCCTCGCCGACGCCGTGGGCGCCGACGCACTGATATCGCTCCACCACAACGCGCCGACTCACCGGCTCGGCGACTCGCCCGGCACCGAGGTCTACGTCCAGTCCGACGACGACGAGACGCCGCGGAGCGACTCGGCCCGCCTCGGGGGCCTGCTCTACGAGGAGATCACCACCGCACTCAGCATGTTCGCCGACGTCAGCTGGAGCCGCCTGCCCGACGCCGGCGTGCTGCGCGTGCTGTTCCCCTGGGGCGGCGACGCCTACGGCATGATCCGCCGGCCCGCGGTCCCGGCCGTCCTGGTGGAGTACGGCTACCTGTCGAACCCTTCCGAGGCGGAGCTGTTCGCCACCGACGACTACATCGGCATCGCCGCGACGGCCACTGCCAACGCCATCGAGGACTACCTCAACACGGACCGCCCCGGCAGCGGGCTCGTCGAGCGGCCCCGGCGGTTCGATCCCGCCCGCGCGCCCAGCCGCTGCGCCGAGGTCCCCCTGGAGTGACCCCCCGGCGCCCACATCCTCAAGGGCGCCGCCGCCAGGTAGGGCGAGCGACCTCCCCGTGGGGCCGGACCACCCGGCCCAGGTGCCGGCAGTAGCGTCGCCGCGGTGGCCACGGTTGCGATCGTCTCGTTCCGGCTGGGCCTGACCGACGGGGTGTCGGTGGCGGCGGGCCGCTGGGCGGTGATCCTCCGGCGGCTGGGTCATCGGGTGATCACGGTGGCCGGCGAGGGTCCGGTGGACCGGCCGGTGCCCGGCCTGGAGATCGGCGCCGCGCAGCCACCCGATCCGAGCGCGGTGGCCACCGCGCTCGCCGGCGCGGACCTGGTGGTGGTCGAGAACCTGTGCACGATCCCGCTGAACCTGCCCGCCGCGCGGGTGCTGGCCGGCGTGCTGGCCGGACGGCCGGCCGTGCTGCACCATCACGACCCGCCGTGGCAGCGGGAGCGGTTCGCCCACGTCACCGAACTGCCTCCCGACGACGGGGCCTGGCGTCATGTCACCATCAACCGGCTGACCGAAGCCCAGATGGCCGCTCGGGGGATCGGCGCCGGCACCATCTACAACCCCTTCGAGGTCGCAGACGTGCCGGGCGACAGAGCCGCCACACGGCGTCTGCTGGAGGTCGCGCCCGCCGAACTGCTCGTCGCCCACGCGGTGCGCGCCATCCCCCGCAAGGACATCCCCCGCGCGCTGCGGGTCTGCGAGGACCTCGGCGCCACCTACTGGCTGACCGGTGCCGCCGAGGAGGGCTACGAGGCGACCCTCAGGCACCTGCTGGCCGAGGCACGCTGCCGCGTCCTGCGGCACCCCGCGCCGAGCGCCGCCGACATCTACGCGGCGGCCGACGCGGTGGTGTTCACGTCTCTCTGGGAGGGATTCGGCAACCCCCCGGTGGAAGCGGCAGTCCACGGCCGCCCCGCAATAGTCAGCCACTACCCCGTGGCCGACGAACTGCGCGCCCTCGGCTTCCGATGGTTCGACCCCGACGACCTCGACCCCCTGCGCGAGCACCTGGCCGGCGGCGACCCCGGATTGATCGAGCACAACCGCCGGATCGTCCAAGAACATCTGTCCATGGAGGTGATCGGTGCCCAGATCGCCGATCTCCTGGCGGACATGGGCATCCACGCCTGACTCGCGCCGACAACCGAGATCGGGGCAGACAACCGAGGGCGCCGCCCGGTCCACCACCGACCGGCGCAGCGCGGACAGCGACAGGTTCCCGCCCGCACTGAGAGACCGCCGGTAGACTGCCGGACGTGGTGATCGTGGAGTCGGCGGGCGTGGTGAAGCGCTTCGGCTCCACCGTGGCCCTCGGCGGCGTGGACGTCACGATCGGCGAGGGCGTCACCGGCCTGCTGGGCGCCAACGGCGCCGGCAAGACGACGCTGCTGACCCTCATCCTGGGGCTGCGCAACCGCGACAGCGGCGAGTTGCGCGTGCTCGGCGCCGACCCCGGCACCGCAGGGCCCGAGGTCCGCCAGCGGCTGGGGTTCGCCCCCGAACACCACCAACTCCCCGGCGACATGACCGCAGCCGACCTCGTGGCGCACATCGCCCGGTTGCACGGGCTGCCCAAGGTCGGCGCCACGCAGCGGGCCAGCGACACGCTCTGGGAGGTGGGGCTCGGCGAGGAGCGCTTCCGCCCCATCGGCACCATGTCCACGGGGCAGCTGCAGCGGGTGAAGCTGGCGCAGGCGGTGGCGCACCATCCCGAGTTGGTGATCCTGGACGAGCCCACGGACGGCCTCGACCCGATGCAGCGCGCCGACATGCTGGCGCTCATCAGCCGGCTGGCGACCGAGCACGGCATCAACGTGCTCATCAGCTCGCACCACCTCACCGAAGTGGAGCGGGTCTGCAACAGCGTGGTGATGCTGGACGCCGGACGGGTGGCTCGTGCCGGGCGGGTCAGCGACCTCACCGTCGGGGGCACCGGCGTGATCGTGGAGGTGTACGAGCGGGCCGCCGATCTGGCCGCCGCCCTGGTCGGGTCGGGTCTCGAGGCACGCGCCGAGGGCGACGAGGTGGTGCGGCTGGCGACCGCGGCAGAGCCAACCGGCGAGCCGGCCGACGCCGTGCGCGACGCGGTGGCCGACCTGGGCCTGCGGCTGCGGTCGATCCTGCCCGAGCACACGTCGCTGGCCGAGGTATTCAGCGCCACCCAGACCGGGCCCGAGGACGGCGGGGGCGGGTCCCCATGAGCACCTCGACCGGCGGGCAGCAGGCGCAGATCTTCGAAGGCGGCTTCCGGCCCTATGTGGGTCCCCGGCTGGCGCCCAGGCGCTGCTTCCGCTCGCTGTACACCTACTCCCTGGGCCGGCTGCTGGGCCGCAAGCGCCGCTTCCGCAGCAAGCTGATCGGCATCGCCGCGTTCTTCGTGGCCTGGATCGGCGCCGTGGTGCAGATCTTCCTGGCCGGGCTGTTCTCGGAGTTCGGCGACCTGGGCTTCGACACCGTCCGGGACTACTACACGCAGGTGGGTGTGGGGGTGGTGCTGCTCACCGTCCTGGCCACGCCGATGCTGCTGAACACCGACCGTCGCAGCGGGCTGCTGAGCCTCTACCTGGCATCGCCGCTCAGCCGCCGCAGCTACCTCAACGCCCAGACGTCGGCCATCTTCTCGCTGCTGATCGTCATGTCGCTGGTGCCGGTGCTGGTTCTCGGCATCGTCTACACGTCGCTGGGCGGGGGGCCGGGACACACCGGGGACTTCTTCCTGTTCGTCCTGCGCACGCTGACGGCGGCCCTGGCGCTGGCGGCGGTGCCCACGGCCCTGGCGGTGGCGGTCTGCAGCCTGGTGCGCCGCGCCGGCATGGCCATCGTGGTCGTCGCCCTGTGCCTGCTGGTGCCGGCGGGCATCACGTCGCTGCTGATCGCCGAGGCCGGCGTTGCCAGCGAGATCGCCGTGCTGGACCCGCTGCGGCTGTCGCGGGCGCTGGCCAAGCGCTCGCACGCCCTGCCGCTGACCGACGACAGTCCCGGAACCCTGGACGCCGTGGCCACCTGGGTGGTGGTCCTGGCCAATCTGGCGTGGGTGGCGCTGCTGTCGGCCGTCGCTCACTTGCGCTACGGGCGCATGGAGGTGGAGCGGTGAACACCTCCGGCAGGCCCGGACCGATGCTGGAGGTCACCCGGGTCTCCAAGCGCTTCGGCGACCTGGTGGCCGTCTCGGACGTGTCGTTCCGGCTGGGCGCCGGCGTGACCGCGCTGCTGGGCCCCAACGGCGCCGGCAAGTCGACGATGCTGCGGATGCTCGCCGGCCCCGCCGCCCCGAGCGAGGGCACCGTCCGCGTCCTCGGCAGCGACCCGCGCGCCGACGTCGAGCTGCGCCGGCGCATCGGCCTGGTGCCCCAGCAGGAGTCGCTGTTCGAGCACCTGCGGGTGCGGGAGTTCGTGCGGCTCGCCGCCGATCTCACGGGCGTCGCCGACGCCGAGGAGGCCACGGAACGGGCGATCGGCACCGTCGGCCTGGACCCCGACGACAAGCGGCGCCTCAACACCTACTCCAAGGGCATGCGCCAGCGGGCGAAACTGGCCTCGGCGATCGTGAACGGCCCCGACGTGCTGTTCCTGGACGAGCCGCTCACCGGCCTGGACCCCAACCAGCGCAACCTGATGATCGACCTGTTCCACCGCATCGGCGGCAGCGGGCGCTGCGTGCTGGTGTCCAGCCACGTGCTCGACGAGGTGCAGCGCCTCGGCACCGACGTGCTGGTGATGGGCAAGGGACGGCTGCTGGCCGAGGGCGACTTCCGCCGCATCCGCGACCTCATGGACGACCGGCCCAGCCGCTTCCGCATCACCACCGACGAGCCGCGGGCGCTGGCGGCCGGGCTCATCGCCGAGGGCCTCGCCGTCGGCGTGGAGCTCCACGAGCCGGACGCGCTGACCGTCGCAACCGCCAGCGCGGGCCGCTTCGCCGCGGCCATCGCCCCGCTGGCCCGCGACAGCCGGGCGAGCCTGCACGAGTTGCGGCCGCTGGACGCCGACCTGGAGTCGGTCTTCCGCTACCTGGTGGAGGGACGGTGAGCAACGCGGCGCGGGTCTTCCGCTTCATGTCCCAGAAGCTGCTGCGCGACTGGGGTCGCATGGCCGTGCTGGTCGTGCTGGCGGCGCTGGCGATCGTGATCGCCATCGTGATGCGTACCAGCGACGACGGGGTGACGCCCGAGGACGGGGCGGGATTCCTGGTGTGGTACGGCCTGTCGATCATCCTGCCGTTCGGCTCGCTGCTGGTGGCCTCCGACGCCTTCGGCGACCTGCGCGACGAGCGCACGCTGGTGTACCTGTGGCTGCGGCCCATGCGGGCATGGTCGGCCACCGCCGGGGCAGCCGGCGCGGCGCTGACCGTCGTCATCGTGCTGCTGGTGGTGCCGCTGATCGTGGCCGGCCTGATCCTGGACGTGCCCGTGGCGGACGGGGCGCTGCTGGCGGCGGTGGCCTACACCGGCGTCTTCCTGGCCTTCGGGCTGCTGCTGTCGCGCCCGCTGCTGGTGGGCCTGCTGGTGCTGCTGGTGTGGGAGAACGTCATCGGCACACTGAGCGCCGCCACGGCACGCCTGACGATCCGTTCCTACGCCGCCAGCCTGGTGGTCAGCGAGGGCTGGGACGTGGGGACACCGGTGGGGCGATCATTCGCCGCCTCGCTGGCCGTGCCGCTGGCGGTGGGCGTCGCCGGGCTGCTGCTGGCGACCTGGGGCTGGCGGCGCGCCGAGGTGGCCTGAGCCCGGCCGGGCCGCGCTCTCAGCCCACCACCGAGGGGTCGGGGATCAGCGAGTTCACGAGCCACTGGAACCTCTTCCAACCGTCACCGGGCCCCAGGTCGTCGCGCGTGTAGCGGGCGGCCTCGTCGGGGATCGGCTCGGCCTCGGGGGCCTTGATGTGCGCCTCGGCGGTCCGCTCGGCCATCACGAACCAGCCCACCGCCTCGTCCACCGAGGCGCCCACCGTCAGCAGGCCGTGGCTGCGCAGGATGACGGCCCGGTGGTCGCCGAGGGCAACGGCGATGCGCTTGCCGATGTCGACGCTCTCCACCGACAGCTCGGTGCCCTCGAAGACCCCGTGCCGCTCGAAGAACTGGCAGGCCTCCTGGCAGATGGGCCGGAACGGCCGGTTGAGCGCCGAGAACGGTGTGCCGTAGGGGGTGTGCGTGTGGGCCGCCGACACCACGTCGGGGCGGGCATCGTGGATGGGGGCATGAATCGCATGGGCGGCGGGCATGTAGCCGAACTCGGTGTAGCCGTCCACGGCGGCGCCGTCGGGGCCCAGCAGGACCATCTTGTCGACGGTCGCGGCGCCGAACGGCACGCCGTGGCCCAGCATCCAGAAGTGGTCCGGCCGCTCGGGGTCGCGGGCGGTGATGTGGCCGTCGCTCATCTGGCCCCAGCCGAGAGCGGCGAACACCCGGTATCCCAGCGCCACACGCCGCTTCCGGAACAGGCGCAACTCCTCGAGCGAGCCGAAGGTGAGCTCACCGATCAGTGGCTCGTGATAGGAGAACACGGCGTCACCTCCTCCGGGGCGGCCGCGGCGGCCCCGTACGATCCGAACAATCTACTCGTGGGCGGCAATGCACAAGCAGCGCCCGCGGCGGCGCCGGGCGCAGGAAATATGCGTGCTCTCAGGCGACGCCGACCCGATCACCCCCCAGCACGCGCCCGGCACGAGACACGTCACCAAGTAATACCACCACTGGATATCTAGCGAACTACCTGGCCAGCGATTATCGGATGCACTCGATGCGTTCGTTCGATAGTCTCAAACGCGCAGTTCCATCCGCGAGAGGTAAAGAAAAGCACCGACACGCGAGCGTGTCGAGTGGGAGGAAGACATGATCATTCGAAAGACCGTTCTCTTGGCGGCGGCCGTGGCTGTGGCTCTGCTGGCCGCGGCCTGCGGGGGTGACGACGGGGAGACGACCACCCCGGCGCCGCCGCCCGCCACTGAAGCGCCGGCGCCGCCGCCGGCCACCGAGGCAGCGGCACCCCCGCCCGACACCGAGGCGCCGGCAGCGCCCGCCGACACCGCGGCACCCGACGAGGACGCCGTCGAGCTGTCGCAAGCCGGCGGCCGCCTCGCCGAGGTGCAGGCCCGGGGCGACGTGCGCTGCGGCGTGCGCGACGCCCTGCCGGGGTTCAACTTCCTGACCCCCGACGGCGAGCACGAGGGCTTCGACTCGGACTTCTGCCGGGTCATCGCGGCCGCCGTGCTCGGCGACGCGAACGCCGTGGACTTCGTGGACCTCGCCACTGCGGACCGCTTCACGGCGCTGCAGTCCGGCGAGATCGACGTGCTGGTGCGCAACACCACCTTCACCGCCAGCCGCGACGGCAAGGAAGCCGCCAACTTCGTGTACACGACGCTCTACGACGGCCAGGGTGTGGTCGTCCCGGCGTCGACGGGCATCACCGACCTGGAGGGCTTGGCGGACGCCAACATCTGCGTGGCGCAGGGCACCACCACCGAGCTGAACCTCACCGACGTGATGCGCTCGCGGGGCATCCCGTTCAACCCGGTCACCTTCGGCGAGTCCTCCGAAGCCCGCGTGGGCTACACCGCCGGGCAGTGCGAGGCGTTCACGTCGGACAAGTCATCCCTGGCTGTGTTCAAGTACGAGATCGAGAACGGCGGCGGTGAGGATCAATTCATCCTGCCCGAGACGATCTCCAAGGAGCCGCTCGGTCCGGCCGTGCTCGACGGTGACACCGAGTGGGCCCAGGTCGTGCAGTGGGCCGTCATGGCCACGATCCAGGCCTGGGAGTTCGGCCTGGACTCCGGCAACATCACCTCGGCCACCGGCGACAACCCCGCCCTCGCCCGGTTCCTGGGCGAGGAGGGCTTCGATCCGGGCCTCGGCCTGCCCAGCGACTTCGCCGTGCAGGTCGTCGCTCAGGTCGGCAACTACGAGGAGATCTACCGCCAGCACCTCGAGCCACTGGGCCTGCCGCTGGACGGCTCGGTCAACGACCTGTGGACCAACGGCGGACTGCTCTACGTGCCGCCCTACCGGTAGGAAAAAGTTCCGGGGCCATTGTCGGCCCGCACAACTGAACGCCCGCCCGTGCGGTTCTCCTCAGGGGAGCCCGGGCGGGCGTTCCGCTTCACCCGGCGATGACCGGGCGGGGCCGCCGGTGCCCGTCGGCGGATCGTCTGGCGAAATCGATCCGGCGCCGGCCCCCGGCGTCCCCGCCCTCGCGCGCGGTGCGTGTCCGGGAGGCAGTGCCGGACCCCTGTACTAACTTGCGAATCCGATGTCGCTGAGCAGCCGGAGCGCTCCTTCGCCGGTCGCCGGTGGGCCGTCGGCGCCGGCCATGAGCAGTTGGTGGCGGCGCACCGGGTTCCTGTCGGCGGTCGGCCAGGCGGCGCTGGTGGCGGGGATCTGCCTCGCCGGCTGGTGGCTCTACGGCAACCTCGTCGACAACCTCACCCGCACCCGGATCCCGACCGACTTCGACTTCCTGACCCAGCCCACCGGGTTCGCAATCCCGGAGAACTTCGGCTTCGACCCGGACCTGCCGATCTGGCGCATGGTGCTGATCGGCGTGCAGAACACGTTCCTGGCCGGACTGGTGGGCGTGCTGCTGGCCTCCATCGTGGGGCTCGTCGTGGGCATCGCCCGGCTCTCCAGCAACTGGCTGGTGGCCCGGCTGGCGCAGGTCTATGTAGAGGGGTTCCGCAACACGCCGCCGCTGGTGGTCATCGTGTTCTTCAGCTTCGCGGTGTTCAGCTTCGGGCCGCTGCCGGTCTTCCCCGAGGCGCTGGACCTGAAGCTGCCCGGCAGCGACAGCAACTGGCTGGTGCTGTCCAAGAGCCGGATCGGCATCCCCAGCCTGTCGGCCGAGCGCCACGTGGGACTGTTCTGGATCGTCGTGCTGTGCGGCGCCGTCGCCGCGGCCGGGGTGTGGATCTGGCGCAGCCGGCGCCACGTCCGGACGGGGGAACCCCACCACCGGGTGCTGTGGGCCCTCGGCACCTTGGGGCTCGTGGTACTGGTGGCCTTCGTGTCGCTCGGCGGGCCCTACGCCTGGTCGTGGCCGGCCCGATCGGAGAACGGGCGACGGCTCATCTCGGGGTTCGGAACCAGCGCCGCCTACCTGTCACTGACCCTGGCGCTGGCGCTGTACACCGCCAGCCACATCGCCGAGGTGGTGCGCGCCTCCATCCTGGCGGTGCCCAAGGGCCAGAGCGAGGCCGCCGGGGCGCTGGCGCTGTCACCGTTCCAGCGCTACCGCCACGTGATCCTGCCCCAAGGGCTGCGCATCGCCGTGCCGCCCACCATCAACCAGTACCTCAACCTGGTCAAGAACACCTCGCTGGGCACCGTGGTGGGCTACGCGGACGTCACCAACCTCACCCGCACCTCCATCGGCAACGCCAACCCGGCGCCGCAGTCCATCGCCGTCCTCATGGGCGTGTACCTGGTGTTCTCGCTGGTGATCTCGCTGCTGCTGAACGTCTACAACCGCACCGTGCAACTCCGCGAACGATGACCGCCACCGTCCCCTCCGATCCGCACGCATCGGGCGATCAGCCAGGCCCGCCGCCGCGGCAGACCGCCGGCGCCTGGGCGCGGGAGAACCTCTTCAACAACCGGCACAACTCGGCGCTGACGGTGCTGCTCGGCGCCGGCCTGGTGGTGCTGGCGATCTACGGCGCCCGCTTCCTGTTCGTCACCGGGCAGTGGGAGCCGGTGCGCACCAACCTCACGCTGCTGATGATGGGCACCTTCCCGCGGGAGGAGCAATGGCGGATCGTGGTGCAGGTGTACCTGCTCTGCGCCTCCGTCGGGCTCCTCTGGGGCGGCCTGACGGCGTCGTCGCGCGACCACGCCCGCGACGCCGGCGTCCCGTTCAGCCGCGCCCGCCTGCGCGACGGCGTGCGGCGCTGGTGGCCCGTCTTCGTGCTGCTGGCGGTGCTGCTGGGCATGACCCGCACCTGGCTGCCCCTGGCGTTCACAGCCTCGGCGCTGGCTCTGGGAGTGGTGGCCCGGCGGCTCATGGAGGCGCTGCCCGAAGCGGGGCGCCGCGGCGCCTGGTTCGGTGCCGGCGTCTGCGCCCTCGCCGGCTGGCAGGTTCTCTCCGGCACCGGCGGCATCGCCTGGTGGTGGGGGTCCGCGCTCGTGGCGGCGGCGGCGGTTCGCCTCACCCGCAACGTGCGCACCGACGCCCGCTGGCAGCCGGCGGCGCGCCTGGCCCTGGTCGCCGGCTCCGTCGCCGCGGTCCGGGCGATCTACGCGCAGTTCGACTTCGGCGGCGTGGGCTGGGACGACTGGTCCGGATTCCAGCTCAACCTCGTGGCGGCGGCCGCCGCCATCGTGCTGGCCTTCCCGGTCGGCCTCCTCGCCGCCGTCGGCCGGCGCTCGCAGCTGCCCGCCGTGCGCTGGCTGTCGGTCGGCTACATCGAACTGATCCGCGGCGTGCCGCTGATCACGCTGCTGTTCATGGGCGACCTGTTCCTCGGCTTCTTCCTGCCCACCGAGGATCCCCTCTCGAAGGTCACCCGTGCCATCGCCGTGATGACGCTGTTCACCGGCGCCTACCTCGCCGAGATCGTGCGCGGCGGCCTGCAGGCCGTGCCCCGAGGCCAAGTGGAGGCCGCCCAGGCGATCGGCCTCAGCGCGCCCCGAGTCCTGAGCCTCATCGTGCTGCCTCAAGCCCTGCGAGCGGTCATCCCCGCCCTCGTCGGGCAGTTCATCAACCTGTTCAAGGACAGCACGCTGCTCTCCATCATCGCCCTCACCGAGATCCTGCGGATCCGCGAGAGCATCCACGGGCAGCGGGAGTTCCTCATCGTCGGCATCGCCGAGACGCTGGTCTTCGTGGCCTTCGCGTTCTGGGCGCTGGCGTTCACCATGTCACGCGAGAGCCAGCGGCTGGAACGCCGGCTGGGAGTGGGAGAGAGATGACGAACACCGCACCGACCAACGGGGCCGCACGGCCCATGGTGACCCTCGAAGGGGTCGACAAGTTCTTCGGCACGTTCCAGGCGCTGCGCAACATCGATCTCGAGGTCGCCCGCCAAGAGGTCGTGGTCGTGCTGGGCCCCTCCGGCTCCGGCAAGTCCACGTTGATCCGCTGCATCAACCGCCTCGAGCACCACGACCGCGGCCGCATCACCGTCGACGGCATCGAGCTGAGCAATGACGTGAAGGCCATCCGTCAGGTGCGGCGGCTCACCGGCATGGTCTTCCAGCAGTTCAACCTGTTCCCGCACCTCACCGTGCTGGACAACATCACGCTCGCCCCCCGGCAGGTGCGGCGCATGCCGCGGCACGAGGCCGAGGAACTGGCCATGCAACTGCTGGAGCGGGTGAAGATCCCCGAGCAGGCCCGCAAGTATCCCGGCCAGCTCTCCGGCGGCCAGCAGCAGCGTGTCGCCATCGCCCGGTCACTGGCCACCGAGCCCCATGTGATGATGTTCGACGAGCCCACCTCGGCGCTGGACCCCGAGATGATCAAGGAGGTCCTCGACGTCATGCAGGAGCTGGCCCGCAGCGGCATGACCATGATCTGCGTGACCCACGAGATGGGCTTCGCCCGGGAGGTGGCCAGCCGGGTCGTCTTCATGGACGAGGGCGAGATCGTGGAGGTCGGCGCGCCCGAGCATTTCTTCACCGACCCAACCGAGGAGCGCACCAAGCGCTTCATGGAGCAGATCCTGTAGCCGCCTGCGGGGCTCTCGGCTCGCCACTCGTCGGCAATCACCAATCGGTGGCGCCTGGGGTCGGGGTGCCGCTCTGCTCCTCCACGCGGGGCGAAGAGTCGTCGCAGCCCGGTCCCCCGACCCCGGCCTCATCCCGCGTTCTTCCGCCACCCTCGTCCGTCTCGCAGCGGCCCGGGCAGGGACGCCAGTGGCGCTCCGGGACTGCAGGGTTTCAAAGCGGGCGCGGTCATACCGTGGATTCGTAGCACAGCAGCTTGCGTACAAGTAGTGTAGCGAGACGTGAATTAGTAGTGCTGCAATACGTGGCATGGTAGCGTCAAGAGAGTGAGGCGCAGCCGAGTGCCGCGGGCGAGAGTACGGATCCGATGGTGAAGGCCGACAGCCGGGCGTACGTCCGGCGCGTCGTCGACGAGGAACTCGACGCGTTGCTGGACGGGCTGCCCGCCATCTGCATCGAGGGGCCGCGTGCGGTCGGAAAAACGCGAACCGCTCGCCGGCGCGCCCGCACGGTGCACGATCTGGACGACCCCGAGACGCTGGCGCTGGCTCTGGCGGAACCCTCCCGCCTCGTCCGGGGAGCAGAACCGATCCTCATCGACGAATGGCAGCGCTATCCGCCCTCGTGGGACCTGGTGCGCCGAGCAGTGGACGACGACCCCCGGCCCGGTCGATTCCTGCTCACCGGTTCGACCGGGCCGGACGTGCCGCCGACCCACTCGGGCGCGGGCCGGATCGTCACCCTCCGAATGCGACCCATGAGCCTCTTCGAACGAGGCTTGCAGGAGCCGACCGTGAGCCTTCGGCACCTGTTCACCAGCGACCGCCCGGCCGTCGACGGCCGGACCGACGTTGCCCTCGATGACTACGTCGCGGAGATCGTCGGGGGCGGGCTGCCCGGATGGCGAGCGGGTGACGCCCGGACACGGCAGGCCGCACTCGACGGGTACCTGAACCGCGCGGTCGACCACGACGTGGCATTGATGGGTTACCGGGCTCGACGGACGGGCGTGATGCGACGGTGGCTGACCGCATACGCCGCGGCCACCGCCACCACCGCCACTTACGAGACCATCCGCGACGCCGCCACAGGAGACGAGGGAGACAAGCCGGCCAAGACGACGACAATGGCCTACCGAGACCTGCTGGAGGTGATGTGGCTGGTGGATCCGGTGCACGCCTGGTGGCCCGTCGGCAACCCGCTGGGCCGGCTCAAACAGTCGCCCAAACACCATCTCGCCGATCCGGCGCTGGCATGTCGACTGCTGGAACTCGGCGCCGACGATCTCCGCGCCGCACACCCGGGCGCGACGGTCGACCTCCCGCGGAACCAACCGTTGCTTGGCGCCCTCTTCGAGTCGCTGGTCACCCTCGACGTGCGCGTCCACGCCCAGAACGCCGGGGCCGCCGTCAGCCACCTTCGGACCTGGAGCGACGACCGGGAAATCGATCTGATCGTCTCGGCCGGTCGGCGACTCCTCGCAATCGAGGTCAAGCTGGCAGCCGTGCCCGACCGGCGCGACACCCGCCACCTCAGATGGTTCCGCGATCAGGCCGCTCCCGATCCGGTGGACGCAATGATCATCACCACGGGCCGCTACGCCTACCGAGACCCCGACGGAATAGCCGTCGTCCCCGCGGCCCTCCTGGGCCCCTGATCCCGCAGCGCCGACGAGCCGCCGTAGACGGCGCGCCGCGCGCGCGGCGGCCAGAATTGCGATGGCCCCCAACGCAGGAGGGCCACTAGTCGGAAACCAGCGATGCCTGCGGTTCGGGCGCGGCGGCCGTGACGGGCAGCTCGCCGGACCCCAGCGCCCTGGCGCGGCGGTTCTCGCCGCGGTCGGGCCGAGACCAAGTGGCCCCCGGCGAAGAACTGCGGGTCCTCGTCTCGACCGACGTGCTCTCGGATGGCCAGAACCTCCAGGATTCCCGCATCGTCGTCAACGACGACCTGCCCTGGGCTGTGGTGCGCCTCGTGCAACGCGCCGGGCGGGTAGACCGGATCGGTCAGCAGGCCGCCATCAACGAACGCCCCCTGCTCGAGTCCGCCACGCAGCGGTTCGCCAACGCGATCCGGGAACGATCCCCAACCGACGTCGCGGCGCTCCTCGTCGAACTCTGGCGAGACGACCGTCTGTGCGTCCCACCCGAGGATGCCGGTCCCACAGAACCGTCGATCATCTGCTCGATGGGACTGCAGCTCCAGCAGACCGGTGGGTAGTCCCCGAATCCAGCGTTTTCCGGCCGCAAGATCCCCGATTGGAGCATTCGGTATCGGCCACACAGCCTGTAATTCTTCGAGTGATATGACTGCAAACCTATGGGTGAAATCGCTGTAATTCTTCAAGTAGACTGGCAGCGACAGCCACACCGAAGTCGGACCAGAGGACTCGGCGCGCCGCCGATGAGGGGTTGCCATGAGCATCCTGCCAGAGCACTTCGAGTACCGCAACCGGGTGGTCGACGCTGAGGCGGAGCGATTCCTGCGGCTGCTGCCCACCCTGGTCATCGAGGGCCCGCGTGGCTGCGGCAAGACCACGACGGCGCGCAGGCTGGCCGAACGGGAACTCCACCTCGAGACCGACCCGAGCGCGCGCGGCCACGCCGAGCACGGCACGCTTCCACTCGGTGACGGCCCCTACCCGTTGCTGATCGACGAGTGGCAGTTGGCGCCCGCTGCATGGAATGCGGTGCGTCATGCGAGTGACCTGCTCCAGGGGCCGGGCCGTTTCATCCTGACCGGCTCGGCCAGCCCTAGCGACGAGGTGACCCGCCACTCCGGAGCGGGCAGAGTCGCGCGCGTCCGGATGCGCCCGATGTCCCTCTTCGAGTCGAGTGACTCGACCGGTGACGTGAGCCTCGGCGCCCTCCTCGACGGCGGATCGTGCTCGGCCCTGAACTCCCGTGAACATGACCCCAGAAATCCCGACACCCAGTTGCGCCGCGTCATCGATGCCCTGTGCCGGGGAGGGTGGCCGGCTTGCGGCGACCTGTCACCTGCCGAGGCGCAGGAGTTCCTGCACCTCTACCTCGAGGAGTTGTGCCGCGTGGACGTTCGCAGGGTCGCGGGCACGCGGCACGATCCACTGCTGGTGCGCCGGGCGGTCACCTCGCTGGCGCGCAATACGGCTACCTCTCCCAGCAGCGCCACGCTGGCGGCAGACATCGGTGTGCAACGCCCGGTCGCTCCCGACACCCTCGCCGGCTACCTCGACGCCCTGACCCGCAACTTCATTCTCGAGGACCAACCCGCATGGACTCCCCGGCTGCGCTCGCGCGCCCGCCTGCGGAGAGCCCCCAAACGTCACCTGGTAGACCCGGCCCTGGCCGTTTGCGCCCTCGGTGCCGGCCCGAGCCAACTGTTCAACGACCGGGAGACTCTCGGATTCCTGTTCGAGTCGCTGGCAGTCCGCGACCTGAGGGTCTACGCCGGGAGCGCCGGGGCGACCGTCTCCCACTATCACGACAGCAACCACCTCGAAGTGGACATCATCGTCCAGCGACGTGACGGGGCGTGGCTGGCCGCGGAAGTGAAGCTCGGCCGCCCGGCGGCCGTCGACCAAGCCGCCGACGCGCTGGCGCGGCTGCGCCGTCAGATAGACGTCGACCGCATGCCCGAGCCGGCAAAGCTGCTGGTCATCACTGCCACCGGGCACGCCTACGAACGCCCCGACGGCATCGCCGTGGCACCGCTGACCATGTTGGGCCCGTGAGGGGGCGCCCGGCGGCGAGTCCGGCTCTCGCCCCCGTCGTCGATCTTGAGGGCGACGGCAGGATCACACGCCGGCTCGACGCCGTGTACGGCACGCAGGACTCCCGCTCGGATGCCGGCCTGCTCGCTGCACAGGCCGAAGCGGTTCGCGAGCAGCGGTTTGGGCGGGGACGCCGGGGGACGGGCGGCGCCGGTAGCTTTCTTGCGATGGATCAGCCTGCCGGTGCGAGGCGTGTTCCGGAGCGGCCGACTCTGGACGGGTTGGAGGCTCGGTGGGGGGAGTGGTGGGAGGCTGAGGGGGTCTACCGGTTCGACCGGCGCCGGGAGCGGTCGGAGGTGTTCTCGATCGACACGCCGCCGCCGACTGTCAGCGGTTCGCTGCACGTGGGGCATGTGTTCAGCTACACCCACACCGACCTCGTCGCCCGCTACCAGCGGATGCGGGGGCGGGAGGTGTTCTACCCGATGGGCTGGGACGACAACGGCCTGCCCACCGAGCGCCGGGTGCAGAACTACTTCGGCGTCCGGTGCGACCCGTCGGTGCCGCACGACGATGATTTCCAGCCGCCCGCGGAGGCCACCGGTGAGCCGGTGCCGGTGGGCCGGCGGAACTTCATCGACCTGTGCCTTCAGCTCACCGAAACCGACGAGCAGGCCTTCGAGAACCTCTACCGGCGCCTCGGCGTGTCGGTGGACTGGAGCCTGACCTACACGACGATCGGCGAGCGCTGCCGGCGGGTGTCACAGCGGGCCTTCCTGCGCAACCTGGCCCGCGGCGAGGCCTACCAGGCCGAGGCCCCGTGCCTGTGGGACGTCACGTTCCGGACCGCCGTGGCGCAGGCCGAATTGGAGGACCGCCCCCGCCAGGGCGCCCTGCACCGCCTGACCTTCGCCCGCGTGGGCTCGGCCGCCGGCGAGGGCAGTGCCGGCAGTGGGAAGGCCCGCGGGGACCCCGCCGACGACGGAGATGCCGGCGGGGGCAGCGGCACCGGCGGGAGCAGCGGGAACGGCGGCACCGGCGGGAACGGGCACGTCCTCATCGAGACGACCCGGCCGGAGATGCTGGCCGCCTGCGTGGCGCTCGTGGCGCATCCCGACGACGAGCGTTACCGGCCGCTGTTCGGCTCGACGGTGCGCACGCCGCTGTTCGGCGCCGAGGTGCCCGTGGTGGCACACGCCCTCGCCGAGCCCGGCAAGGGCACCGGCATCGCCATGATCTGCACCTTCGGCGACACCACCGACGTCACCTGGTGGCGAGAGCTGGAACTGCCGGTGCGCCCCATCATGGGGCCCGGCGGGCGGCTCCTTCCCGAACTGCCCGACGCCGCCTGGGGCAGCGGCGCCCGGGCCGCCTACGCCGAGATCGCCGGGCTCACCGCGAACGCGGCCCGCCGGCGCATCACCGAACTCCTCGAGCAGTCCGGGGAACTCGTCGGGGAGCCGCGGCCCACCGAGCAAGCCGTGAAGTTCTTCGAGAAGGGCGACCGGCCGCTGGAGATCATCACCACCCGCCAGTGGTACCTCCGCAACGGCGGGCGCGACCTGCCGCTGCGCGCCGAACTGCTGGACCGCGGCGTGGAGTTGGCCTGGGTGCCGGACTTCATGCGCACCCGCTACAGCAACTGGGTGGAGGGTCTCAACGGCGACTGGCTGGTGAGCCGCCAACGCTGGTTCGGGGTGCCGATCCCCGTTTGGTACGCCCTCGACGGCGACGGGCGGCCGCAGTACGACCGGATGCTGGTACCCGCCGAGGCGTCACTGCCGATCGATCCCGCCTCCGACGCCCCGCCGGGCTACGAGGAGTCGCAGCGGGGCCGGCCGGGCGGGTTCATCGGCGACCCCGACGTGATGGACACGTGGGCGACCTCGTCGCTCAGCCCGCAGATCGCCTGCGGCTGGGAGGAGGACCCCGACCTGTTCGCCCGCACCTTCCCGATGGACGTGCGCCCGCAGGCACACGAGATCATCCGCACCTGGCTGTTCTCCACGGTGGTGCGCGCCCACCTGGAGCACGACTCGTTGCCCTGGCGGCGGGCGGCCATCTCGGGGTGGGTGCTGGACCCCGACCGCAAGAAGATGTCCAAGTCGAAGGGCAACGTCGTCACGCCGATCGGGCTGCTGGAGACCTACGGCGCCGACGCGGTGCGCTACTGGGCAGCCTGCGGGCGCCCCGGCACCGACACCGCCTTCGACGAGTCACAGATCAAGGTGGGCCGCCGCCTGGCCATCAAGCTCCTCAACGCCGCCCGCTTCGTCCTGGGCCTAGCGGGCGCCGCAACCGACGACGACCCGACGACCTCCACGGCCGCCGCCCGCTCCCCGTCATTCCGGCGCAGGCCGGAATCCACCGGCACCGACGACCAGGCCGGCGGCGCGGGCGACGTGACCGAGCCGATCGACCTGGCGCCCACTGACGGCGCCGACTCGACGACCTCCACCACCGCCGCCCCCTCCCCGTCATTCCGGCGAAGGCCGGAATCCACCGGCACCGACGACCAGGCCGGCGGCGCGGGCGACGTGACCGAGCCGATCGACCTGGCGCCCACTGACGGCGCCGACTCGACGACCTCCACCACCGCCGCCCCCTCCCCGTCATTCCGGCGAAGGCCGGAATCCACCGGCACCGACGACCAGGCCGGCGGCGCGGGCGACGTGACCGAGCCGATCGACCTGGCGCCCACTGACGGCGCCGACTCGACGACCTCCACCACCGCCGCCCCCTCCCCGTCATTCCGGCGAAGGCCGGAATCCACCGGCGACGGTCCGACGACCGGTGCCGACGCCGTCACCGAGCCGATCGACCTGGCGCTGCTCGCCGGCGTGGGCGAACTCATCGACGCCGCCACGGAGGCCTTCGAGGCCTTCGACTACGCCCGGGCGCTGGAGCGCACCGAGCGGCTCTTCTGGGACTTCACCGACGACTACGTGGAGCTGGTGAAGAACCGGGCCTACCGGGACGGCGCCGACGGGGCGAGCGCCCGGGCCGCCCTGCAGATCGCCCTGAGCGCCCTGCTGCGGCTGTTCGCACCCTTCCTTCCTTTCGCCTGCGAGGAGGCGTGGTCGTGGTGGCAGGAGGGCTCCATCCACCGGACGTCGTGGCCCGAGCGGGATGAACTGCCCGCCGAAGGCGACCCCGCCGTGCTCGCCGCGGCCTCAGTGGTCCTCGGCCAGGTGCGCCGGGCCAAGAGCGAGGCCCGCCGCAAGCTGCGCACCCCCGTCGAATCGGCGCACGTGCAGGCGGGCTCGGAATTCCTGTCCGCCCTGGCGGCGGCTCAACAGGACCTCTGCGACGCCGGGAACATCCTGGATCTCCAACTCAGCGCTGACGGCGATAGCGGTCCGACCGTCCAGGTTCAACTCGCCGCCGAGTAGGCAGCACCGGCACCCCGACCGGACCCGACCAGAGCCCGACCGGACCCGACCGGAGCCCGACCGCGGAGACCGAGGCTCAGTCGCCGTCGGCGTCGGAGACGACGGTCTGGTGGCGGGGGGGCTCGACGGTCTTGATCGTTGAAGGATCCGGGGCCTCGCCAAGCTGGTGCTGTCCCTGGTCGCGCAGCCACAGCGTGCGCTGCGGGAACGGGATCTCGATGCCGGCCTCGTCGAAGGCCTCCTTGATGCGCAGCCGCAGCTCCCGCTCCACCTTCCACTGCACCGACGGCTCGGTCTTGACGACGAGGCGGATGGCGATGCCGCTGGCGCCGAGGCTCTGGATGCCCCACACCTCCGGCGCCTCCATCAGCTCGTCGCCGCCCCATTCGGGGTCGTCCCACATCTCGTTGGCGACCCGCTGGATGACCCCCTCGGCGAAGCGCAGGTCGGTGTCGTAGGCCACTTCGATGTCCAGCAGCGCCCGCGACCAGAGTTGGGAGTAGTTGCCGACCCGGGCGACCTCGCCGTTGGGAACGTGCCAGACGGTGCCCGAGACGTCACGGACGGTGGTGGTGCGCAGCGACACCGCCTCCACGGTGCCCGTCACGGGACCCACGTCGATCACGTCGCCCACGCCGAACTGGTCCTCGATCAGCATGAACAGACCCGACATGAAGTCCTTCACGATGGTCTGGGAGCCGAAGCCGATGGCCACGCCGACGATGCTGGCACCGGCCAGCAGCGGGCCGATGTTGATGTCGAAGACCCCGAGCATCATGAGGATCGCCACACTCCAGACGACGGCGGTGATCACGCTGGACAGCACCGAGGTGAGCGTCTGGGCGCGCGCCGCCGAGCGCTTGTTCTCCTCCGCCTCGGTCAGGAGCCGCACCGGCCCCTGGTTGCGGATCCTCGCGAGCCGGTCGCTGGTGGTGGCCGACATGATGCGATTGGCCACCAGCTTCACGCCACGGCGCGCCAGGCGGTTCACGATGTAGGCCCCGAGGCCGATCAGCACCACCTTCAAGGGTCGCTCGACCGCCCACTCGGTGGCCGCGGCGAGGAAACCGTTGCTCGTCTGGTCGTAGACCCAGTTGCAGATCCGCGACGGATCCTGGCCGCAGGCGTCGAGCAGCCCGGCGGCGTCGTCGATCTCGGTGGCCTGGGCCAATTGTGCGGCAGTGCTCATGGTGGCACTCCTCAAGGTGGGTGGAGAAGCCCCGCCCGGGGGCACTCCGGTCGAATGGGTCGGTCCGACACCCTAGGAGACTGCTGAGCAATGCTCCCGACGCCCTGACACGTCATTCCGGCGAAGGCCGGAATCCAGGAGCTGGCCACCCGACCGGCGCTGCCAGTGGATTACTCAGCACACTCCTAAGCACCGGAGACGTTCCGATGTGCGTCGCCTCGAAGCGGCGCTTACTGGCTTTTCGTCCTAGAATCCTACTATGACCGAGTTATTTGTCGACCAAAGCTCCGAAGAGCCAGACTCTGCGGATCTCCGTCCCACAGTGGCGGGCGGCGAAGGGGGCGCTGCCGGGACGCCGGCTTCGCAGCAGGATCCCCTCTACCGGATCGGACACGCCGCCGAACTCCTGGGCGTCTCAGTGGACACCGTGCGGCGCTGGGCCGACGAGGGCCAGCTCGCAGTGGTGCGCAGCGCCGGCGGCCAGCGGCTGGTGCGCGGCGGCGACCTGGCCCGCATGGCCACCGAGCGATCCGAGGATCCCGGCGAGGGCCGCGCCACCACCTCGGCGCGCAACCGCTTCGGCGGGCTCGTGACCAGGGTTCGGGCCGACGAGTTGATGGCGCAGGTGGAGATCCAGGCCGGGCCCTACCGGGTGGTCTCGCTCATGACGCGCGAGGCGGCCGAGGACATGGGACTGGCCCCGGGCGTCGAGGCGGTGGCGGTGGTCAAGTCCACCAACGTCGTGGTGGAACGCGTCCGCGCGTGAGTCCCCCACCGAAGGAGTGCCCGCCATGGCCCTCCCCCGCCCGCAATGCCCCCGAGCGTGGGCCGCCCATGCCTCGCACCTCCCCGCCGCGCCCGCGCCGCCTGCTGGCGACCCTGCTCACGGCGGCGCCGGCTGCGTGCGGCACCGCCCACCGGCGGCGACAGGCGCGTCCAACTCGGCTGCCTCTGCGCGCGCTGGCGCTGGCTGCGTGCGGCGCGGCGCTGGCAGCCGCAAGTTCCTGCGCCGACGGGGGGAACGGGCCCGCGACCAGCCACCGCGGCGTGACCGTCTTTGCAGCCTCCTCGCTGACCGACGTGTTCGGCGACATCGCCGGCGCCTTCGAGGCGGTCCATCCGGGCGTCGAGGTGACGCTGCAGTTCGCCGGCAGCAGCCGCCTGGCCACCCAGATCAACGCAGGCGCGGCCGCCGATGTGTTCGCCGCGGCCGACGAGCGGACCGCGGCCCAGGTGGACGCCCGGCAGGTGACGGTCTTCGCCCGCAACCGGCTGGCCATCGCCGTGCCGTCGGGGAATCCCGCCGGCGTGACCGGCCTGGACTCGCTCAGCGCCGACGACCTGGTGCTGGCCCTGTGCGCCCCCGACGTGCCCTGCGGCGCCCTGGCGGAGCAGGTCGGCGGGCCGCAACTGGTGGCGGCGGCCGACACGCGCGAGCCCAACGTGCGGGGCGTGCTCACGAAGGTGCTGCTGGACGAGGTGGACGCCGGCGTCGTGTACGTGACCGACGTGCGAGCCGCCGGTGAGGCCGTGACGGGAATCGACATCGACCACCCCGCCAGCACGGCCTACCCCGTGGCGCTGCTCAGCGACAGCCCCACCGCCGCCGAGTTCGTGGCGTTCGTGCTGTCGCCGTCGGCGCAGGAGTTGCTCGCCGCGGCCGGCTTCGGGGCGCCGTGAGTGCCACCGACCCCGGGGTATTGGGCCGTGGGGCGTTCGATGCGCCCGCACCGGCACCGTCCCCCGGCAGGTCGCCGCGGCGGCGGGAACTGCGCCGGCGCGCCGTGGGCGGGCTCTGGCTGCCGGCGGGGGTCGGGCTGGCGCTGCTCGTGGTGCCGGTGGTCGGCCTGCTGCAGCGGGCCCCCTGGAGCGACCTGCCGTCGCTGCTGGGCTCGGCGCGCCTGCGCGACGCCCTGGTGATCTCGGCTGTCACCAGCGCGGTCGCAGCGGGGGCCTCGGTGCTGCTGGGGCTGCCGCTGGCGCTGGCGCTGTCACGCTGCGGAGTGTCGCTGCGGCGCCTGCTGCGGGTGGCCGTGCTGCTGCCGATGGTGCTGCCGCCGGTGGTGGGCGGCACCGCCCTGCTGTTCGCCCTGGGGCGGCGCGGGCTGGTGGGGCAATGGCTGGACGCCTGGTTCGGCTGGTCGCTGCCGTTCAGCACCGCCGGCGTGGTGGTGGCCGCCACCTTCGTGGCCATGCCGTTCTTCGTGATCACCGCCGAGGCGGGTCTGCGCAGCGCCGACGCCGGGCTCGTCGAAGCCGCCCGAACGCTGGGGGCCCGCAGGTCGGTGGCCTTCCGGCGGGTCATGCTGCCGCAGGTGGCACCGTCGCTGGCCGCCGGCGCGGCGCTGGCCTGGGCGCGGGCCCTGGGCGAGTTCGGAGCCACCATCACCTTCGCCGGCAACCTGCGGGGCCGCACGCAGACGCTGCCCCTGGCCACCTTCGAGGCCCTGGAGGCGGGACGGCCGGCCGAGGCCGTGGCCCTCAGCGTGGTGCTGCTGGCCGTCTCGATCGTGGTCCTGGTGGCCCTGCGCGACCGCTGGCTGACCCGATGAGGTGGGGGGGTGGCCGGCGGGGCGCCGGTCGTCGCGCGGGTGTCCGGGCGGCGCTGCCGGTGGCGCTCCGGCGGCCACGGAATGGCCGCCTGCGCCGGCCCCCGGCACCCCCACCCTCGCGGGTTCGTCAGGATGGCGCAGCCGCCGACAGTGGAGGGGTTGGAGAATGTATTGGGGAGAACGGTGGGATCGAAGCGGATGTCCGTTTGCGCCTCGGCGAGTTCACCCTTGAACTGGAGCTGCACGTCCCGGCCGGGTCGATCACCGCGATCATGGGCCCCAACGGATCGGGCAAGACCACGCTGCTGCGGTGCCTTGCGGGGCTCGAGGCCACCGAGGCGGGCCGGATCAGTCTTGCGGGATGTGTCGTGGACGACCCCGCCGAGGGGATCTGGGTGCCGCCCGAGCGGCGGCGCGTCGGCTACGCCTATCAGGACGTGCGGCTGTTCGGGCACCTCAGCGCGCTCGAGAACGTGGCGTTCGGCCCGCGCTGCCGGGGCGCCGGCCGGGCCGCAGCACGTCGCAGCGCCTCGACGGCCCTGGACGCCGTCGAGATGACCGCACTGGCCCGGGCCAAGCCGGCCCGGCTGTCGGGCGGGCAGTCACAGCGCGTGGGTCTGGCACGGGCGCTCGCCGTCGGACCAGAGGTGCTGCTGCTGGACGAGCCGTTCTCCGCCACCGACATAGACGTGCGGCCGCTGCTGCGCCGCCATGTCCGCGACGCCGGTGCCACCGCCGTGCTCGTCACCCACGATCCCGCCGACGCCGAGGACCTGGCCGACGAACTGCTCGTCCTGGAGGCAGGCCGTATCGCGCCCTGAGGCGCC
Source organism: bacterium (assembly GCA_026708055.1). Lineage (NCBI taxonomy): Bacteria > bacterium. The sequence goes on from JAPOVS010000038.1 coordinate 47,403, forward strand.
CGCCCCGGACACCGGCCGACAACCGGGGGCGGGGATGCCGGTGCACGCCGTGGGCGGCCATTCCGAGGCCGCCGGAGCGTCACCGGCAGCGCCGCCCGGACACCGGCCGACAACCGGGGGCGCCACCCATCGCGCGAACCGTCCGCGAAGCCGTCACCGCCTGGATCGCCGGCGCGGCGAACCCCTGAGCAGCACATTCACCTCCCCGCTTGATTCGGGGCGCGGGCGCAAATTACAATCCTGCAACTACACGTAGGTAGTTCCGGAGGCGGGCCAGAGCCACTCTCCGGGCTCTGGCCGGGAGCGGGAGGCATCGGGGTGACCGTCGTCGAGCATTCAGGCAAGCAAAGCGCCGACGCGGCGACGGATCCGGCAGCCAACAGCCGCACCGCCCGGGTGGCGATCGATCCCGGCCCGCCCGAGGCCCGGCCGATCAACTCCCCGATGCGGGTACGCAAGCGCGACGGCAGCCTCGAGCCCGTCGACGTCACCAAGATCGTGCGGCGCGTGGAGCGCTGCAGCAGCGGCCTCGACAGCGTCGACTGCATGCGCGTCGCCACCCGCACGATCAGCGGGCTCTGCGACGGCGCCAGCACCACCGAACTCGACGAGTTGGCGATCCGCACCGCCGCCTCGCTGATCTGCGAGGAACCCAGCTACTCCCGGCTGGCCGCCCGGCTGCTCGCCACCTACACCGAGGAGGAGGTCCGCAACCAGCGCATCGGCAGCTTCTCCCAGTCCATCGCCGCCGGCCGCCTGCTGGGGCTCATCGGCGACGAGGCGGCCGACTTCGTGGAGGCCAACGCCGGCGTGCTGAACGAGGCCATCGACAACGAGCGCACCGACCTCTTCGAGTTCTCCGGCCTGCGCACCGTCTACGACCGCTACCTGCTCCGCCACCCCGAGACCAGGCGGGCCATCGAGACGCCCCAGTACTTCCTGATGCGGGTCGCCTGCGGGCTGTCCACCGAGCCGGCCGAGGCCATCGACTTCTACCGGTTGATCTCCTCGCTGGAGTACCTGCCGTCGAGCCCGACGCTGTTCAACTCCGGCACGGCGCACCCCCAGATGTCCTCGTGCTACCTGCTGGACTCGCCGGCCGACGACCTGGAGGCCATCTACAACCGCTACACCGACGTGGCCAAGCTCTCCAAGCACGCCGGCGGCATCGGGCTGTCCTACAGCCGGATCCGCAGCCGGGGCTCGCTCATCCGCGGCACCAACGGCCTGTCCAACGGCATCGTGCCGTGGCTGAAGACGCTCGACAGCTCGGTGGCGGCGGTCAACCAGGGCGGCCGCCGCAAGGGTGCCTGCTGCGTCTACCTGGAGACCTGGCACGCCGACATCGACGAGTTCCTGGAGCTGCGGGAGAACACCGGCGACGAGGCTCGCCGCACCTACAACCTCAACATCGCCAACTGGGTGCCGGACCTGTTCATGCAGCGGGTCGAGAACGACTGGCAGTGGTCGCTGTTCGACCCCAAGAAGGTGCCCCACCTGGTGGACCTCTACGGCGAGGACTTCGAGCGCGCCTACGTGGAGGCCGAGGAGGCGCGCCTATACGAGCGGCAGGTCCCCGCCCGGCACCTCTACAGCAAGATGATGCGCACCCTCGCCCAGACCGGCAACGGCTGGATGACCTTCAAGGACGCCTCCAACCTGAAGTGCAACCAGACCGGCGGCGAGGGCCGGGTGGTGCACCTCTCCAACCTGTGCACGGAGATCCTGGAGGTGACCAGCGCGGACGAGACGGCGGTCTGCAACCTGGGCTCGGTGAACGTCGGGCGCCTGGTGCGCGACGGCCGCTTCGACTTCGACCGTCTGGGCGAGGTGGTGCAGACCGCGGTGACCTTCCTCGATCGGGTCATCGACATCAACTTCTACCCCACCGAGGAGGCCAGGGCCTCCAACGAGGTGTGGCGCCCGGTGGGGCTCGGGCTGATGGGCCTGCAGGACGTGTTCTTCAAGCTCCGGCTGCCTTTCGACGGCGACGAGGCGCGCGAGCTGTCGCGACGCATCTCCGAGGAGATCTACTACTGGGCGCTGTCCACCTCGGCGGAGTTGGCGAAGCGCTTCGGCGCACACCCCAACTTCGCCGAGACCCGTGCCGCCGACGGGCAACTGCAGATGGACCTCTGGGGCGTCGGCGTCAGCGACGAGGCCCGCTGGGACGCCCTGCGGGAGCGCATCGCCGCGCACGGGCTGCGCAACTCGCTGCTCATCGCCATCGCCCCCACCGCCACCATCGCCTCCATCGCCGGCTGCTACGAGTGCATCGAGCCGCAGGTCTCCAACCTGTTCAAGCGCGAGACCCTCTCGGGGGAGTTCCTGCAGATCAACCACTACCTGGTGCGCGACCTGCAGTCCCGGGGGCTGTGGACCGGCGGGATGCTGGAGGCGCTGAAGCGTTCCCAGGGCTCGATCGCCGAGATCCCCGGCCTCCCCGAGGACGTGAAGCTGCTCTACCGCACCGCCTGGGAGCTGCCGCAGCGGGCGCTCATCGACCTGGCCGCCGACCGGGGCGCCTTCATCGATCAGAGCCAGTCGCTGAACCTGTTCCTGGAGACGCCCACCATCGGGAAGCTCTCCTCGATGTACGCCTACGCCTGGCGCAAGGGCCTGAAGACCACCTACTACCTGCGCTCCCGGCCGGCCACCCGCATCAACCAGGCCACCCTCGCCAACGGCAACGGCGCGGCCGCGGTGACCTGCTCGCTGGAGAACCCCGAAAGCTGCGAGGCCTGCGAGTAGCGGGCCGGAACGGAAGGAAACCCTCGTGACCATCCTCGAGTTCCCGATCCGGGAGATCGCCCCCCAGCCGGCGCAGGCGCCGGAGGGCCAGGCCGCGCCCGGGAAGGCCAACCTGCTGGACCCGGGCTTCGAACTGACGCTGCGGCCGATGCGCTACCCGGTGTTCTACGAGATGTACCGCGACGCCATCAAGAACACCTGGACGGTGGACGAGGTGGACTTCTCCGACGACATCGTGGACCTGGACCGCAAGCTGCTGGCCTCGGAGAAGCACCTGGTGCAGCGGCTAGTGGCGTTCTTCGCCACCGGCGACTCGATCGTGGCCAACAACCTGGTGCTGAACCTGTACAAGCACATCAACGCCCCCGAGGCCCGCATGTACCTGTCGCGGCAGCTCTACGAGGAGGCGCTGCACGTGCAGTTCTACCTCACGCTGCTGGACAACTACATGCCCGACCACGCCGAGCGCCACGCCGCCTTCGCCGCGGTCGAGAACATCCCCTCGATCCGGCGCAAGGCCGAGTTCTGCTTCCGCTGGATGGGCTCCATCGACAGCCTGGACCGGCTGGAGGGGGACGAGGACCGGCGCAGGTTCCTGCTGAACCTCGTCTGCTTCGCCACCTGCATCGAGGGGCTGTTCTTCTTCGCCGCCTTCGCCTACGTGTACTTCCTGCGCTCCAAGGGGCTGCTGAACGGGCTGGCGGCCGGCACCAACTGGGTGTTCCGCGACGAGAGCTGCCACATGAACTTCGCCCTGGAGGTGGTGCGCACCGTGAAGGAGGAGCAGCCGGAGCTCTTCGACGACGACCTGGCGGCCGAGATCGGCGAGATGCTGGCCGAGGCCGTGGACTGCGAGCACCAGTTCGCCGAGGACCTGCTCGGCGAGGGCGTGCCGGGCATGTCGGTGGCCGACACCCGCCAGTACCTCGAGTACATCGCCGACCAGCGGCTGACCCAGCTGGGCCTGCCCCCCCGCTACGGCGCCCGCAACCCGTTCTCGTTCATGGAGCTGCAGGACGCCCAGGAGCTGACCAACTTCTTCGAGCGCACCGTCTCGGCGTACCAAATGGGCGTCACCGGGGCCATCAGCTTCGACGAGGACTTCTAGAAGACGGCCCGACCGCACAGTCGAGGCCCGACAGATCGCCTCTCTCCCCCAAGAGGCAAACGGCCAGGCTCGGTTCTCACCCCCGACCGGGCCTGGCCCTCTCTCCGGGTCGGCTCCCCGCAGCCAGCGGTCTCAGGTGCCAGCGGCGCCGACGAGCCGGGTGAGTCGGGCGGCGGCTCGGGCGGGTTGGAGTCGGCCGGTGCGGACCTGCTCGGTGAGGTCGGGGAGCAGGACTTGGACATCGGGGTCCTGGCGCAGGGCGGCTAGGAGCTGTTGGTTGGTGAGGTGCCACATCCAGCGGACGCGCTGGTCGCCGCGGCGCGTGGACCACTCGCCAGCGGCCCGCAGCGCCTCGGCGTGGGCCTGCACCTGTGCCCAGACATCATCCGGACCGCTGCCTTCGAGAGCGCTGGCGGCCAGCACCGGGGGCGCCCAGCCGGACTCGGTGGACTCGCCGGACCCCCTCGGATGCAGCAGCCGCAGGGCGGCGGCGTAGTCGGCGACCGCACGCCGCGCGGCCGAGGCCAGGTCGCCGTCGGCCTTGTTGACCACCAGCACGTCGGTCACCTCGAACAGGCCCCGCTTGATGCCCTGCAACTCGTCGCCGCCGGCGGGGGTGGTGACCGTCAGCACCGTGTCGCAGATGTCGGCGACGCCGGCCTCTGACTGGCCCACGCCGACGGTCTCGATGAACACCACGTCGTAGCCGGCGGCCTCGGTCACCTCGACGGCCTCCAGGGTGGCGCCGGTGACCCCGCCCAGCGCCCCGCCCGACGGTGACGGACGCACGAACGCCTCCGGGTGCGCCGCGAGGTTGGCCATGCGGGTCTTGTCGCCCAGGATCGAGCCGCCGCTGACGGCGCTGGAGGGGTCCACCGCCAGGACCGCCACGCGGTGGCCCTGCTCGCAGAGACGGGTCCCGAGCGCGTCGATGAGGGTGCTCTTGCCGGCTCCCGGCGGGCCGGTGACACCCACCCGGTGAGCGTCGGCGGTGTGCGGGGCCAACCGCTCCAGCACTTCGCCGGCGACGGCGCGGTGGTCCGGGTGGGTGCTCTCGACCAGCGTGATGGTGCGCGCCAGCCAGGTTCGGTCACCGGCCAGCACGCCGGCCACGTATGCGCCCGCCGTCTCCCCCGCCGGCGGCCCGGGGTGCGCCGGGTCGCTCACGCCTGCCGGGCGGCGAGGGCGTCGAGCAGCTCGCCGGCGGCCTCGGTGAGTGGCGTGCCGGGGCCGAACACCGCCGCGGCGCCGGCCTCGAACAGCACCGGCCGGTCCCGCTCGGGGATGACGCCACCCACGACGACCATGATGTCGGGCCGGCCGAGAGCGGCCAGGTCGGCGATCAACTCCGGCACGTGGGTGAGGTGACCGGCGGTCAGCGACGACACCCCCACGATGTGCACGTCGTTCTCGACGGCCTGGCGGGCCACCTCGGCAGGCGTCTGGAACAGCGGGCCGATGTCCACGTCGAAGCCCAGGTCGGCGTAGCCGCTGGCGACGACCTTCTGCCCCCGGTCGTGGCCGTCCTGGCCGATCTTGGCAACCAGGATGCGGGGCCGGCGACCACCTCGGGCGGCCAGCTGCTCGATCCGGCGGCGCACCGCCGTCACGGACTCGTCGGCACCGGCGGCCTGGCTGTACACACCGGAGATCGTACGGACTTCGGCGGTGTGGCGGCCCCATGCCCGCTCGAGGGCGTCGCTGATCTCGCCCACGGTGGCCCACGCCCGGGCCGCCCGGACCGAGAGGTCCAGCAGGTTGCCGTCGCCGGCGTCGGCGCAGCGGGTGAGCGCCGCCAGGGCGGCGGCGCAGGCTTGCTCGTCGCGCGCGTCCCGCACCTCGGCCAGCCGGGCGGTCTGGGCGGCCAGGACCTCGGCGTTGTCGACGGCCAGCAACTCCACCGACTCCCGCACCTCGGGGCGGTAGCGGTTCACGCCGATGAGGGCCTGCGTGCCGGCGTCGATGCGGGCCTGAGTGCGGGTGGCGGCCTGCTCGATGCGGGCCTTGGGCACGCCAGCCTCGATGGCGGCGGCCATGCCGCCCATGCCGTCGATCTCGTCGATGTGGGCCGCGGCCCGGCGGGCCAGCCGGTCGGTGAGCCACTCCAGGTAGTAGCTGCCGCCCCACGGGTCCACCGGGGCGCAGGTGCCGCTCTCGTGCTGCAGCACCAGTTGGGTGTTGCGGGCGATGCGGGCGGAGAAGTCGCTCGGCAGCGCCAGCGCCTCGTCGAAGGAGTTGGTGTGCAGCGACTGGGTGTGGCCCTGGGTGGCGGCCATGGCCTCGATGCAGGTACGCGCCACGTTGTTGTAGACGTCGTCGGCGCTGAGGCTCCAGCCCGAGGTCTGGCAGTGGGCGCGCAGCACCGACGAGCGGGGGTCGGCCGGGCGGAACTGCCGCATCAGGCCAGCCCACAGCAGCCGGGCGGCCCGCAGCTTCGCCACCTCCATGAAGAAGTTCATGCCGATGCCCCAGAAGAAGCTGAGCCGGGGGGCGAAGTCGTCGATGTCCAGGCCGGCGTCGAGGCCGCAGCGCACGTACTCCAGGCCGTCGGCGATGGTGTAGGCCAACTCCAGGTCGGCGGTGGCCCCGGCCTCCTGCATGTGGTAGCCGGAGATGGAGATGGAGTTGAAGCGCGGCATCTCCGCGGCGGTGTAGGCGAAGATGTCCGACACGATCCGCATGGAGGGCCGCGGCGGGTAGATGTAGGTGTTGCGGACCATGAACTCCTTGAGGATGTCGTTCTGGATGGTCCCGGTGAGCGCCGAGTGCACCACGCCCTGCAGTTCGGCAGCCACGATGTACATGGCCAGCACCGGCAGCACCGCGCCGTTCATGGTCATCGACACGCTCATGCAGTCCAGCGGGATGCCGTCGAAGAGGATCTGCATGTCGGCGACCGAGTCGATGGCCACGCCGGCCATGCCCACGTCGCCGGTCACCCGGGGATTGTCGGAGTCGTAGCCCCGGTGGGTGGGCAGGTCGAAGGCGACCGACAGGCCCCGCTGGCCGGCCGCCAGGTTGCGCCGGTAGAAGGCGTTGGACTCCGCAGCGGTGGAGAAGCCGGCGTACTGGCGGATCGTCCAGGGGCGGGTGAGGTACATGGTGGGGTGCGGGCCGCGCAGGTAGGGGGCGAGGCCGGGATAGCCGTGGGGGGCCTGGAGATCGGCCACATCGGCCGCGGTGTAGAAGGGCTGCAGGTCGATGCCCTCGGGCGTCCGGTGCGGTTGGCCGTCACCGTTGGACGACCCGCCGGCGGCGGTGCCCGGCGGTCTCGACCGGGACCCCTCCGAGGAGGCCGGCGCAGCGAAGTCGGGGATCGAACTCACGCCGGCGCCTCGGGACGGCGCAGCGGCAGCGGGGGGATCCGCACGGCGGCATCGGTGGGAGCGGCCGCGGCGACCGGCGGCGACGCGGGGCTCGCGGGCTCGGAGCCGGCACCGTCCGGTGGCGGGTAGCACGTGACACCCACGACGTGCTCGTCGCCGCCGGCCAGGCGTTCGCTGCGGTGCCCGGCGGCCTCGGTGATCGTGCCGGCCAGCGAGCCGTCCAGCAAGGTCTCGGCGATGCCGCCGGCGGCCTCGATCTCCCGGAACTGCTCCCAGGCCACCTCGACGAGGCGGGCCGTGCGATCCTCGACGTACCACGAACCGCCCGCCGGATCGATCACGGCGCCGAGGTGGGTCTCGTCCGCCAGCAGGTGACTGATGTTCCGGGCCAGCCGCCGCCCTCGCTCACCGGCGGGACCCACGGCAACGTCATGTGGCAGGACCGTGAGGCAGTCCGCCCCACCGGCGGCCGCGGCGAACGCCGCCGTCGTGGCCCGAACCAGGTTCACGAACGGATCCTGCGCCACGAAGGCGGCCTCGGAGGTGACCGCCCAGCAGCGCAGCCCCCGCCGCTCGGGATCCGCCGTGCCGCAGGCTGCCAGGAGGCGATCCCAGAGCGCCCGGGCGGCGCGGAACTTGCAGATCGTGGCGAACTGGTCCTCGGTCGCGCCCAGGCGCGCCTCGATGTGCCGCGCCGCCTGCGACGGCACGACGCCGCCGTCCTCCAAGGCCCGCAGGTAGGCCACGCCGGTCCCCAGCATGCACGCCAGCTCGAGCGCTGGCGGCGCACCGGCGTCGCCGTAGACGGTGACATCGACGGTGACCGCCCTGCCCCCTGCCGGCCCGGCAGACCCGCCGTTGCACTCCACCGCCCCGATCGCCTGCACCGGTGGGGCCAGTCCGGCGAGCGTCTCGTCGAGGTCGCGCAGCAGGAACCCGTCGCGTGCCAGCGCACCGAGCGGGTCGGCGCCGGCGACCAACCCGCCGGGCGGTGCGGCCGCGGCCAGCGCGGCGGCGGCCTCGCCGGCGGCGGCGAACCACGGGCCACCGTCGACGAAGACGGAGGTCTCGCCGAGATTCACCCTGGCGAGGGCGGCCAGCAACTCTCCGGGGACCGGCGGGCGCCGCAGCCGCAACCAGACGCCGGAGACGCCGCCGGCAACGTCGGTCCTGATGGCGTCGCCCGTCTCGGCGGGGTCGCCGAGATCGTGGCGCTGGCGCAGCTCCCAGCGCTTCGGGCGTGCGCCCGCGCCGCGTGTGAACGGCGCCAGCCCGGGCAGGCCCGCGGCGTCACCGCCGGAGGGCGCGGCGGTGTACAGCGGTTGGATGTCGAGGCCGTCCGCGGTGCGGCGGACGAGACTGTCCAGCGGGTCGCCGCGCAACGAGCGCCGCACCAGGTCCTCCCAGTCACGGCGCGGGGGAGCATCGAACCGCAACTGCGACGCCACACCGTCGGAAGTCACCCACCCAAGGGTACGACCGTCGCCGGCCGGCGCGCGAGAATTCGCCGGTGCCCCCCGTCGCGACGCGCCGAGCCCGCCGAGCATCGCCCCGGCGCGCCGTGCCGGCCGCCCTCCTGGCCGCGGCGGTGGCTGCGGCAGCGTGCGCGGCACCTCCGATGAGCCCGACGGGCTCGCAACGCAAATCGTCGTCAGGAGCCCGCAGCGAGCCGCAGCCGGCGGCTCCGGCGCAGCCCCGACGCGACAGCGGGCAGGGCACCGCCGGCGATCAAGCGGGCGGTCGAGCGGGCGGTCAAGCGGGCAATCAAGCGGGCGGCGACGGGCAGTTCGAGCCCTCGCCGGGCCAAGACGGCCCGGGCCCGGATGTCAGCCCCGCCGGCGAAGTCACCGGCGCGGCGCCGGACGACGGCACCGGCGCGGCCGGCGGCGGGGCGAGCGACGACGACGGACCCCGACGTGACGGCGGCGGCACTCCCCCGGCGGGTTCCAGTGCCGCGGGCGGCACGAGCGGCACCGACGACGCCGGCGCCGGCGACGCCGCCTCTGCTCCGCCGATCACGTCCCCGGGGGCGCGCTTCCCCGAGCCCGTGGGCCTGACGCTCACCCGCCTGGCCGAACTCCCGGTGCCGCTGGCGCTCGCCTTCCGGGCCCAGGAGCCGGAGTCGCTCTACGTGGCCCTGCGCCACGGCGAGGTGGTACGCCTCACCGCCGACGGCGGTCGCGCCGACTCCGCGGCAGTGCTGCACCGCGACGTCGAGGCGGTCCTGGACATGAGCGCCCGGGTGGACACCCGGGGCGAGATGGGCCTGCTCGGCCTCACCTTCTCGCCGGCAGGCGACAGGCTCTACACGTCCTCGGTGAACCGCCGGCAGGTCAGCGAACTCTGGGAGTGGCCGGTGGCGCCCGACGGCAGCGTGGACGCCGGCGGCGGCCGCCTCGTGCTGAGTCTGGAACAGCCCTTCTGGAACCACAACGGCGGCGACGTGACCTTCGGCCCCGACGGCTACCTGTACCTGGGATTCGGCGACGGCGGCGGCGGCGGCGATCCGCTGCGAGCCGGGCAGGACCCCCACGACTGGCTGGGCACGATCCTGCGCATCGACCCCCGTCCCGGCCCCGCCGGCGAGCCCTACACCATCCCCGCCGGCAACCCCTTCGCCGACGGTGCCGCCGGGGCACCGGAGGTGTGGGTGTGGGGGGCGCGCAACCCGTGGCGCTTCTCCTTCGACCGGATCACCGGCGACCTGTGGGTGTCCGACGTGGGCCAGGACCTGCTGGAGGAGATCAACCGCCTGCCCGCTGCAGATGGCGGAGCCGGACGGGGCGCAAACCTGGGCTGGAGCGACTACGAGGGCAGCGCCCCGTTCTGGTCGAACACCGAGCCGCCGGGACACGTCCGCCCCGTCGTGGAGTACCGCCACGGCGCCGACGCCCGCTGCTCGGTCACCGGCGGCTACGTCTACCGGGGCAGCCGGCTGCCGGGCCTCAGCGGCGTCTACCTCTACAGCGACTTCTGCGACGGCACCCTCTGGGGCTACAGCGACACCGCCGGCGCCCATCCGATCCCGCTGGCGAACGGCGCGCCACCCAAGTCTGTGCTGTCCTTCGGTCAGGGCCCCGACGGCGAGATCTACGTCCTCACCGGCAACGCCCTCTGGCGCCTCGAGCCGATCCGGTGAGGCGCGACGGCGGGGGCTCGCCGGACCCGGAGGTCGAGCCGCACCCGCGGCGCTGGTTGATCCTGTACATCCTGTGCCTGTCCCTGACGATGGTGGTCATCAGCATGAGCTCGCTGAACGTGGCCCTGCCGTCGATCCAGCGGGAGCTCGACGCCAGCGGGTCGGACCTGCAGTGGATCGTGGACGCCTACGTGCTGGTCTTCGCGGGCCTGCTGCTGCCGTTCGGGGCTCTCGGCGACCGCTGGGGACGCAAGCGGGTGCTGCTCGTCGGCATGACCCTCTTCGGGGCGCTCTCCGCCCTCGCCGCCTTCTCGACGAGCCCGGCGCAGATCATCGTGTACCGGGCCGGCCTGGGGGTGGCGGCGGCGCTCGTCATGCCCGCCACGCTGTCGATCGCCACGGTGATCTTCCCGCGCTCCGAGCGCCCCAAGGCGGTCGCCGTCTGGGCGGCGTTCGCCGGGGCGGGCGGTGCCATCGGACCGCCGATCAGCGGGATCCTGCTCAACTTCTTCTGGTGGGGGTCGGTGTTCCTCGTGGCGGTGCCGGTGGCGGCCGTCGTCCTGATCGGCACCCTCTGGATCGTGCCGGAGTCCCAGGACGACGAGCGGCGGCCGCTGGACGTGGTCGGCGCGCTGGTGTCCATCGCCGCCCTGGGGAGCCTCCTGTTCGCGGTGATCGAGGGCCCCGAACTCGGCTGGGGAAGCCCTCCGGTGCTGGGAATGTTCGCCGCCGCTGTCGTGCTGGTCTGGGGGTTCGTGCGCTGGGAGCGCCGCGTGCGCTATCCCATGCTCGACCCCGACTACTTCGGGAACCGCCTGTTCAGCCTGGGCGCGGCCAGCATCACGCTGGTGTTCTTCGGGATGGTCGGCATGTTCTTCGTGCTCACGCAGTACTTCCAGTTCGCGCAGGGACACACGCCGCTCGACGCCGGATTCCGCAACGTGCCGCTGGCGGCCACCATGATGATCCTGGCGCCGCGCAGCCCCGCCTTCACCCAGCGCTACGGCGCCCGCGCCTCGATCAGCGGCGGGCTCCTGCTCACCGGCGCCGGTCTGGGCATCATGGCCGCGCTCACGCCGGCCACGCCCTACTGGATCATGGTCATCGCGCTGGTCACGACGGCGACCGGGCTGTCCCTGTTCATGCCGGCGTCGACGCACATCGTCGTGACGTCACTGCCGAAGCACAAGGCCGGCGTGGGATCAGCCGTCAACGACACCACCCGGGAGGTCGGCGCAGCCATCGGCATCGCCGTGCTGGGCACGCTGCTGACGGTCGGCTACCGGGACGTGATGCGCTCACGAGTCGGCGGCCTGCCCGAGGCGGCGGCGGACACCGCCTCAGACTCCATCGGCGCCGCCCTGCGGATCGCTGGCGAACTGCCCGCTGAGCGCGCCGCCGCGCTGACCGAGAGCGCCGTCGACGCCTTCAACCGGGGCATGACCCTGGCCATGGGCGTATCCGCGGCGCTGCTGGCGCTGACCGCCGCGGGCACATACCTGCTCTACCCACGCGAGATAACCGGTGGCCGGCACCGGCAGGAATAGTCTGCGAACTTCGCGGCTGCGCCGACCCCGTGAAGATGAAGAAGCCGTTGAGATGCCCGGAGTCCACTATGTGGCGGGCGCTGTTCCAGAGCCCCGGCGCCAGCTGCCACTCGTCCACCAGCCTGGGGCGGTCCCCCTCAAGCGTCTTGGCCGGCAGCAGGCGTGACGCGGCGCGGAGCTCGACGTCGTCGCCGAGGCGCACCTGGCTGCGCGCATGATTCAGGCCCGTCCACGTCTTGCCACAACCTCTGGTGCCCTCTCGCGCAGCGGCCCAGTCTCCTCGGGGCCGGAGCGGCTATCCCGCCTCGCCGCTGACCACGAGGGCGTAGCGGACATCCGGGCCCGCCGCAGTCCAGCGGGACACCGAAATCGGCCTCGGGGAAGCCGCCGACGCCAAGGGTCGATCAAGAGCAAGGTGCCGACCCCGAGATCCTCGAAGTTCTCGGTCCCGGTGCGGCGGCGGTGGAGGGGTCAGGGGCCGAGGGCGCCGATCGGGACGACCGCCACGCCGTCGCGGCGTTCGTGGCTGTAGTCGCCCACCGCGGTCACCACGATCAGCTTGGTCGGCTCGCCCGCGGCGACCGTGTCTACGCGGTCCCGTAGTTTGAGCAGGCTGCGGGCGGCTCCTTCGATCGCCGCGTCGCCGCCGAGTTTCACTTCGACCGCCAACCATTCGCCCGCCGCGGTCTCGAGGACCACGTCCACCTCCAGGCTGGTGTTGTCGCGGTAGTGGTAGACCTCGGCGTCGCAGGCATCCGCAAAGACCCGCAGGTCGCGCACCACCAGCGACTCGAACAGCAGGCCCAGGAACCCGAGATCGCGCCCGAGGCGTTCGGGCCCGGCGCGGAGTGCTGCCACCGCCAGCGACGGATCCACGAAGTGCCGCTTGCCGGCTCGGCGCAGGCGAGACCGCGACCTGAGGCGCGCGGACCAAGCGGGCTGGTCCTCGACGACGAAGACCCGCTCCAGTGCGTCGAGATAGGAGCGCACCGTGTCGCGGTGCAGCGGTTCGTCGCCGCCGGCGTCGGCGCACAGGCTCGCCAAGCTCGCCTCAGTGGAGGTATGGCGGGCCATCGATCTCAGCAGTCGCCGCATGGCCGCGGGGTTGCGGCGCGAACCGGTGGCCAAGCCCACGTCGATTCGAACGGTCTCCTCAAAGTAGTCCCGCACGTACTGTTGCGCCTCGGCCGGCGGACTGGTGCGGCGGGCCGGCCATCCGCCACGACAGAGCGCTTCAATCACGTCGGTGAGGCCGATGCCGCTGGCCTGACCCGCGACGCGCTCGGAGGCCAGCAGGCTGCGCAGCGACACCGAGCCGTTGGAGAGGCCCGTCTCGTACAGCGTCATCGGACGCAGCCGGATCCTGGAGATTCGCCCGGCGCCGCTGTGCCTGATCTCGTCGTCAGCAGGCACCGCGGAACCCGTAAGGATGAAGCATCCCGCCCGTCCCCTGGTGTCGCTGGCGCGACGCACATGATTCCAGAGCGGCGGCACATGCTGCCACTCGTCGAGCAGTCGGGGCTCGGGACCGTTCAGGATCGCATCAGGGTCGAGTTCGGCCAGTGCGCGGGCCCGGCTGTCGGTGTCGAACCGCACCTCGCTCTGCGCCCGTTGCCGAGCGCTCTCGGTCTTGCCCACGCCTCGGGCACCCTCCAGAACCACTGTCGGAGAGGACCGGAGGCGAGAAGCCATGATGTCGTCGACCACCCTTGGGGCATAGCCCATACAGCGAGCGTAGGGTCGCCGAACACATTCTGCAACACTTCGGACCAACGTTCTGCAACTATTGCAACCGTCACTCTGCAATAGTTTGAACCAGCATTCTGCAACACTGCTGCGCCGGAGACAGCGCTCAGGCGAAGACCACCTCGAAGCTCACCGCGTGTCGGACGCCGAGCCGTTCCCCGTCGGCTTCGGCGTTCGGGCGCAGGAACGCCTCGGGATCGGCCATCGGGCCTTCGAGCGTCGCCAGATAGACGGCGTGCGCCGCCAGCGAGGCGAATCCGGCCTCGAGGTGGCCGGTGACGTCGACGGCGTGGGTGGGCTCGGGCGAGCCGCCGAAGGCGATGAACCGCACGCCGCCCCAGGCCTCGAGACCATTGGCGGCCAGTTCGGGGAACATCCACGGGTTGGCGGCGTCGCGCACGGCGTCGATGAGGGCGCGCCCCACGTTCCGGTGGTCGACGTGGTTCCACGAGCCGCCCCCGAAGGAGTCCCGATAGTTGATGGACAGAACCGCCTCGGGACGGTGGCGGCGGATGCAGGCGGCAAGGGCGCGGCGCAGGTCCAGGTCGGCCATGACGCAGCCGTCGGGAAAGCCGAGGAACTCCACGTCGCTGACACCCACGGCGGCGGCCGAGGCCCGCTGCTCCGCTTCGCGCAGCGGCCCGGTCTCTTCGGGGGCCAGCGCGGCTATCCCGGCCTCGCCGCTGGTCGCGAGGGCGTAGCGGACGTCCTTGCCCGCCGCGGTCCAGCGAGCGACGGCCGCCGCCACCCCGTACTCCAGGTCGTCGGGATGCGCCACCACCGCGAGCGCCCGCTCCCAGTCCTCGGGCAGGTGCAGCAGATCCCCGGCCATCCCACGACGATAGGCGGACCCGCCGGCCGCGGCGCCGGCGGGCGGCAGATACCGGCGGGGGCGTACAATGGGCTCGTGACGGTTCTGGCCCCGCCGCCGGCGGGGCCTTCGATTCGGGATGCCGAGCGCGCCGCGGAGGCGTTGGCGGAGGCGGGGGTTCCGGTGGTGCTGCTGCACGGGTCGGTGGCGCGAGGCGAGCAGCACGCCGACAGCGACATCGACATGGTGGCGGTGCTGGACGACTTGGACTACTCCGACCGCTGGCGGCGGCGGTACGAGTTGGAGACACTGGCTTCTGAGGCCGCAGGGTGGCCGGTGGAGGTGTTCGTGACCGACCGCCCGGAGTGGCGCCACCGCAGCCTGCGGGTGCGCACATCGTTCGAGGCGGGCATCGCTCCTGCGGCGGTCGTGATGCGCGAGCTGCCGCCGGATGGCGTGGACTGGACCAAGGAGATCGGCATGCCCGCCAGCGACTTCGATGAGGCAGCGGCCTCGCTGCAGAACACGAACCAGGGCCTCAGCGAACTTCGCAACGAACTCGAGCCGGGCGGCAGCGAAACAGAAGCGCACGCCGCGGGCGACGCGCTCGATTATTCAGTCGAGGTTGCAGGTCGCTTGAGGGGCGTGTGTTCCCGGTCGCAGTCGGCGATGGAGAACTCACTGAAGGCCTTGGTGCATCTGTACGCCGACGAGGCTCCCGGGAAGGCGCACTCCCTGAATGGACTGGCGCACAGGATTCCCCAGCGGCTGCGGCCCGATGTCGCCGATGCGACGGCGGGCCTCGACCTGCCTGAGGTCTCGAAGTGGCGTCAGAGGGGCACCTACCCGGCGGACTTTCCGGACACGCCCCTAGAGGACCTGGTCGTCGCCGCCCACGCCTTCGCCTCGGCGGCGTGCGCCCTCGGCAGGCTGGCCGCGCAGCACGTCGCCGCCGCCGCGCCCGCCACGCCAGCGGGGACGCGCCCCGCTGCGGGCGCCGCGGACTGGGAGGCGGCGAGAGCGGCGAGGCTCTGCGCAGGAATCGAGTCGGTCCTGGCGGGCTGGGACCTTGCGCGGGACACGCCGACGGCGCAGATGGGGATACCCGAGCCTCCCGAATAGCCCGTTTTGCTAGCGCAGGACTCGCCGGTAACATTCTGCAACACTTGAGACCAACATTCCGCAAACTTTGCAACCGGGATTCTGCAACATTCTGGGTTTCTCCCGCTTGTTCGGCACCACCACACCCCGCCGATACCCAAGCGCCCGATCACGGTCCCAGCGCCGTGAGGGGGAGCACGGTGCGTCACAGGACATTCGAGCAGGCAGTCGCCCTGTAAAGCCCATATTGCAGGCAATCCACCGCCCACTTTGCCGGCAATCTACTGTCCACTTTATGGGTGCTGTAGGCCCCATGTTGAGGGGCGATTG
The DNA here is from genome assembly GCA_026708055.1 of bacterium. NCBI lineage: Bacteria > bacterium. The sequence continues at coordinate 63,262 of JAPOVS010000038.1, forward strand.
GAACCCAGATTGCAGATCTCGGTCAGCCTGGCCGCAGGACGCTCTGCCCGCGGCGCCGGCCGGGGCGGCGGGTACCGTTGCGCCGATGGCCGGCGCGGGCGACGTGTTCGCCGAGTTCTGGGACACGAAGGGCTACGTCGTGGCCGACGGTGCCATGGGCACGCGGCTGTTCGCCCTGGGGCTGACCTCCGGCGACGCGCCGGAGCGCTTCAACCTGCTGGCCCCCGGGAGGATCCGCGACGTGCACCGCGGTCACGTGCGGGCGGGTGCCGACCTAGTGCTGACCAACAGCTTCGGCGCCAACCGCGCCCGGCTGCGCCTGCACAACCTCCACGAGCGCACCCTGGACTTGAACGAGGCCGCCGCCCGCATCGCCCGGGAGGCCGCCGAGGCGGAGTGCCGCCGCGACCCCCGGACCGTGCTGGTGGCCGGCTCGATGGGGCCGACGGGCGAACTGCTGGAGCCGCTGGGAGCCATGACCGCGGCCGACTGCGAGCAGACCTTCGCCGAACAGGCCGAAGGTCTGGCGCAGGGCGGCGTCGACCTGCTGTGGATCGAGACGATGAGCGACCTCGGGGAGGTGGAGGCCGCCGTGCGCGGTACCCGCCGGGTCTGCGACCTACCGGTGGCGGTGACGATGAGCTTCGATGTCGCCGGACACACGATGATGGGGACGACCGGGACGGAGATGGCCGAGCGGCTCGGCCCGCTGGAGCTGGCCGCCCTCGGCGCGAACTGCGGCAACAACCTCGCAGACACCGAGGCCGCCGCGCTCGATATCGCCGCCGCCCTTCCCGAGGTCCCGGTGGTCTCCAAGCCGAACGCAGGGATCCCCTACTGGAGCGGCAACACCTTCCACTACACGGGAACGCCCGAGATGCTGGCGGCCCACGCCCGGCGGGCACGCCAAGGCGGCGTGCGGATCATCGGCGCCTGCTGCGGCAGCACCCCCGACCACATCGCTGAGATCGCGGCCGCCCTCGCCGGTGGCCACCCGGGGCCGGCAATCAACGGCCCCCCGGCCGGAGGGCGGAAACCCTCCCGGCCAGCGCCGACCCCCCACCGCGCCCGATCCCGTCGGCGGCGGCCCTGACCCCCGGGCGACGAACCCGCCAACCCCTGCGGCGCGGCCGCGTCGCCGGCGCGTCCTTCGTCACGATGCCGCCCGGGTTCGCGTCGAGCGCTGCTGGCGTCTCGTGTCACACCCCTCACTTATTCTGGTCCTAGCATCAAGCAGCCGTTGCCGGAGGGTGCAAGAAGATGACAGAAGTTGACGAGGCGTTGACCAGAAAGGGGGCGACCGACCGCTTCAGCAGGACCTCTGCCACGACCGTCCGAAGACTTGCGAGCTGGCGGAAGCTGCGTGGGCCCAAGGCAGGGCGTACCTGCCGGTGCTTCCTTCGTTCCGACCTTGTTGCCTACGTCCGCGGTTGGCGCGGAGCTGTGTCATGACTGTTCTCGGAACGGTACGCCCCTTTATCGAAGTTGATCGAAAGGGGCTGGAGCTGCGGCGGTTTAGGCCTCGGTTGAGTTTCGGGTATCAGCAGGATCTGCTTGCACTTGTGCAGGATCTTGACGGGCAACCAGTCGAAGAGCGGATCGTTCGGATTCGTTCGAGCATCGATACTGCCGAGACGCAGCGCTTGATGCTTCGCGAACGCGGTGTGAGTCCCGACGATGTCGAACCGACGATCGTGTACCTCGGAAGCCTACGGGTGCTACGGGATCTGACTCTTCAGGGGTGGGTTGCCGGTGCCGACGATGAAGGGGTATACGTCGTTCCACCATCCCTCACCTCGGCGGGTGAGGATCCCTCCGAAGCCAAGAGCGATCTGCGCAGTTCCTTCCGTTTCGTGTTGGCAGACCAGTTGCACACCCCATCGGTGGGAGCGTTCGTCCGACGGATGGAGGGGCGCGGAATCGACAAGGTCTTCGCTGATGGCCCCGAACTCGCGTCTCGACTTGAGAAGGCTGCACGCAAGGGCAGCCCAGGACAGGCGATGCGACCTGTGCTCGAATTGGTCGACGGCAATGTCCGGGATGCGGCAACCGGGCTACGTCTCCAAGACATCTGGCGGTATGCCCGGCTCCAGTGGTCGATTCCGTACCAGCCGACTCCAGGACGCAATCTCCACTATCTGGTCCGGGACGAGCGAGGCCCGGGCCGACCCATCGTCGGCATCGCTGCGTTGGGCAACGCGATCTTGGGCCTGAACCAGCGGGATGACGCGCTCGGCTGGTCGATAGACGCGCTATCACGACGTTACGATGACTCCAGCCCAGAGGATCAAAGCAGTCTGGCTCGGCATTTGGCAGCGTTTGCCCTAGCGGAAGTCGATCGCGTCTACACCCGCGATTTCAACTTGGCCGGACTCAGTTCTGAAGAGAAGATCCGTTATCTCGGAGACATCGAGGCCGCCGCCGACAGCGCGCGCAGAGCCGCACTCGCCGCAGCAGGCGACGAGAGGACCGCCGAGTACGAACTGATTCGAAAGGCGCACAATCTTGTGCAGGACGGCAACGCCGACACGGTCAACTGGGAAACAATTGCCAAGACCCACCTCTATCGACGGAAGCGTGCGGCACACCTCGCCGACACTCTTCGCGCCATCGACATCTTCGATCGAGCAGGTCTCGACGAGGATCCGCTCGCATTGCCAGACTTGTTGGCAACGGCGGACGGGCGCCGGGCCGTCGAGATCGTGCTGCGACGGATCAAGCAGCAGGCGATCGCCGAGAACGTCATGGAGATAATCACATGCGGTGCTGTCGCTCCGTACCAGCAGGTGCTCGGCGGCAAGTTGGTCGCGATGCTCATGACGTCGCCGCAGGTGGTTGCTGACGTTCGAGAGCGCTACGACGGGCGAGTCAGCCTCATCGCATCCGGTATGGCGGGACGTGCGATCGTGCGGACGCCAGCGTTGTCGATGTTGACAACCTCCAGCCTCTACGCGTTCGGCTCCGCCCAGTACAACCGGATTCGAATCCCAGGCGAGGACACAGCCGACGACATTCGATACCGGCGGGTGGGATCTACCGAGAGCTACGGAACGGTGCAGTTCTCGTCCGACACAACGGAGACGCTGACTGCCGCAGCCCGACTCGCAAACAGCAAACGGCGTTTGGTCAACAATCTCTTCGGAGAGGGCATGTCTCCCAAACTGCGCTCATTGCGGCTTGGCCTCGAAGCGCTCGGCTTGGCACCCGACGAATACTTGCGACATCACTCGCCCCGGTTGCTCTACGCCGTGCCCTTGGTGTCGAATGCTGACGAAGTGATGCTGGGACTCAGTCGTGAGCCTCGCTACATCCTGCCGGTGTCGGGGGGGTCGGCCACGACCGTCGCCATCGCCCAGTACTGGTTTGACCGGTGGGTCAAGGCGCGTCTGGAGCGTCCGGACACGATCGAACGAGTTCGGTCCCTTCATCGAGATGTCCATCTCGTGTCCCGGGTGGCCAGCGACCTCAGGGTCTTGAACGACTCGATAGCGGCTGACTCAGGCGATCTGAGCGAAGTAGTGGAGATCGACTCGAGGCGGATCTCCAACAGCGACGAGCCGATCAGCTTTGTCGAGAGGCTCTACCGAAACAGGAACAGCTTCGCAGATCGGCTCTCCGCCGAGGAACTGAACTGGATCCATGTCGATCTAGGTCTTGATCAGTTCGTCCTCGACGCTGTCGAGGAGGACTGCCAACTCATCATCACGGGAAATCCCGGCGACGGCAAGACCTTCATCATCCAGAGGTTACGAGCGGAGTTGGAGCGCAGGGGGACGACGGTCTTCACTGACGCGAACGCTTGCACCAATAAAGAGATCTTGGCCGCTTGGCGCATGTGCGAAGAGAAGCGGGTGCCTTTCGTGCTGGCGATCAACGAGTGGCCTCTGTTCGAGTTGCAGCGGCTCGCCAGACAGGGGGGTTTTGCTCCGGTCGATGAGGCGGTTCGCCAAGTACAGGAAGCCATCTACTACGGGCAGGCACCCGACTCCGAGCAAGGGCGTGTCGTTGTTGTTGACCTTAGCCTCAGGAATGTCCTGGCCCCGCCGGTCACGACGAATGCCCTGCAGCGCCTCATTGCCGACCGGTTCATCGGCCAGCTTGACGACTTGGATCCGGCCAAGACCAACGTCAACAGGCTTCGACACGAGCGAGTTCAGGAACGGTTGGCTGCGCTGCTCGAACATGTTGGTCGACGGGGCCACCACACCACAATGCGCCAACTCATGGGGTACATCGCCTACATCCTCACCGGCGGAACAGGATCCACTCAGCGCTTGAGAGAGCTGACGGGCACGCGCTTCGTATACGCCACTCTCGCCTTCCAAGGCGGGGATGGTCCACTGTTCGACCTGGTCCGCACTGCCTTCGACCCGGCGCGGACCACCCATCCCCGATATGACGAGGAGTTGTGGCGGGGAACAACGCGCCCAGCGGACTGGATCGACCCATCCGACGTGCCCGGAGCAGTGGCGGCGTGTCCCGAAGTGAACCGCAAGCGCTTCTTCGAGGTAGCGAAGCGCCGGTTTTTCTTCGAGCACGCGGCAGGGCACGAGTTGCTGGGAGTTCTTCCTCGCGACGAGGCCGAGTTCGACGAGGTACTCCACGGTGGCACTCAAGGCGACGTCCTGATCGTGCGGACGATGGTGCTGGCAATCAATCGGTTCTTCGAGCCCGATGCCCCAGATGATGACAGTGAGTTGACTCTGTGGCAGTCCCACCGCTATGACGTGCGAGCCCCGGCCGCATTCGTGGCTCTGCATCGTGCGAGTGCGAATGCCATGATGGTCGAGGGGCCATCACTTGCATCGTGGGTCGATCGGTGGCTCCGCCCTGAACTCCGCCGGGTTACGCAATTCGCGCTTCGAACCGCGGATCATGGCGGCCGGCGACCGGCCCTCTTGATCGATCGCGAGCTATATCTCACCCTCAAGGACGCGGCTGTCGGACTCGGCCAATCGACCTGGTCGCGAAGCATCGCCCGCAAGGTGACGAGGTTCGTCGATGAGGTTCATCGCTTGCGTCCCCCGCCTGGTGCGATGGTCGACCTGCACATCCGTAACGTTGACAACAACCAAATGGTGCGGGTGCGGATTCAACGCGATCCGGCGAGGTACCAGTTGTGAGCGTTGTGTCGATCGAGACGCCAGATGTGCTCCTTCGCCGGATCTACGACGAGGAGTTCGGCTTCCTGCCCACCAACAAGTCGATGAAGCCGGTACACGTCGCGAACGGGCTAGCCCGCCGAGTGGTGGGAGCGACCAACGATTTCCGACCTTTGGCGAAAGTGATCCGCCAGTACGTCACCAAGCAGAAGGCCGGGTATCTCGAGGAGCGCAATCCCAACGCGGCCATCATCGAGGCCTACCCCGACAAGTTCCAAGACTTGCACCGCAACCCGCCGCCGGATGAGCGACTCACGTCGTTCCGTGCGCTCGCCAAGGACACACTGGGCGCCGACGGCGCCGTCTTCGAGTCCGGGCAGTCGTCATTCACGCTGTCCCATCAGCGGATGATCACAAATGACGCTTCCGACAATGGCTCAGGAGACTTCCTGGCGGGCCTGCTAACAGCTGGCAGCGGTCCGGTAGTCGCGACGGATCTGTTGCGTGATCTGCTTGATCGGGACACTGACCCGTGGACGATGATCGCCTGGCCGATGCTCGACGTTGGCGCCGGGTCGGACGCGGATTTGTCAGGCGTAGCGCGCACTCGGGCTGAGCGCGTATCGGCCGATCTGCTGGCAGTGGGGGAGGACGGTCAGATTTCCTCCCCGACTCTTCGACAACTGCGCCGGCGCTTCGACCAACTGGCTTCGCACGAGAAGCAGGGCGAGAAGCTCACGACGTTGAGACGGCTAGTCCTGTTCGGGTGTTTCGCGATCCACGTACACATGATTCACCGCTGCGCGGACGTCATGCGCGATGGAGCGAGACCCCCCATGCTGCTGGACATGTGCGACGGACGTCGCCGTTCGTTGCGGGAGGCCTCGGCTGCGACCCTTGAGGCTGGGCGGCGCGCGATCGAGCAGCTGGTGGTGTTCCGCATCCGAGAACATCTCGCAAGCGTGCTCGGGGAGGAAGAGCGCATTGAGCTGTATCTTGACGCTCTGCCAGACACTCCCGACAAGCAACTCATTGTTGACGTGTACCGGGCCGAGCGGGCCTCGCTGGGTGCAGTCGATGCCTTGGTCGAGGCGTACTGGAAGGCCGGCTACTCCGGTGTGGGCCCCAAGGCCGCCAAGGGCTACCCGTGGAACGCCCTGCGAGAGTTGGGCCGTCGCAGCGGCTACCTGTCTCCCTACGACGACCGAGGTCGCGGCGGTAAGGAGCACAAGCGTTACGGGGTCAACGCCGAATTCGCTGAAGTACTCGTAGCGTCCGTCGTTGCACCGGAGCAACCGCGACAATTCGATGAGTTCCTCGATGACTTGAGGGATGCATATGGCATCGTGGTCGGACGGCAGGGTGACTTCGACATCGTGCGCCGCAATGACCTGCGGTTGGGTGCCGACCTCCCACGTTCTGTGTCATTCAACGAGAACGACCTGCGCCTCAACGTGAACCAATTCAGAGATCTCTTGGTCGACATCGGATTCGCGAAGACCTACGCCGACGGAAGGACGATCGTTACAACCGATGAGGGCCGGCAACTATGAACTCGGCTCAGATGGCAGACGAAGCCAGCCGGGAGGCAACCCTCATTGCGGAACTCTTGGCGCACGCAGTCCGCAACGCTGAGGGCAACACCGGTGTGCTCATACGCGACCTCCACCTCGACTCCGCTGCAGTGTGCGCGCAGTTGCGGCGACTCGGTGAAGAAGGGCTCGACCTAAGGATCGCCTACCTGAACCCAGACGCTTCAGAGGCGGCCTTGGGCGCCGGGATTCCGAGTGAGGAATTCGATACTTCTGTTGAGCAGGCGGAACGCTGGCGCAACGAGCGCGGCCTTGACGCGCTGATCGTGGTTGTCTCAGAGTCCGACCAAGCGAAGCTGACCTCACTCGAGGACTTCGTCTTGATTGGACCATCGAGCCTGCGAGGACTGTTGGTGGAGCGGGCGCAACTCGAACTATCAGAGATCAACGACGTGCTGCCGCGATGGTGGGGCATCATCGGCCACGATGAGCAGACTTCGTTCATCGATCTACTCGACTACTTCCTTGCGCTGGAAGGACTCGGGCCGGAGCAGGTTAAGGAAGCGGCGGCCACCAGCATCAACATGCTCGGGCTCCTGCCAGACCCCGCCCTCTTCGACGATCCGAACGAGAATCAGCTGCGGAAGCGACTGGAGGAGAATCGCGTACTCGCGCTGCGGCTCGCGAACTTCAGTGAGGATGACCGAGCGAAGGTCGACGCCGCGTTGGCCGCGGAGGAAGACCATGAACGCCGGGCGCGATTGCAGGCTCAACTGCGCACGCTGCAGCAGCATCGACGCGGCGGAGAGATGGCGCTCTCAGCGAGCGACGCTCGCGAACTGCTGAAAGCCAAGGCGCGAAAGCCCAAGCCGAAGCCCAAACCGGAACCAAACGGCGACGCCCCCGACGATCCGCCGCCTCCGCAGCCGAGCAGCCTGACTGCGCTCGCAGCAGGAGCACTGTTGCGACCGACCGCTGACAACGCTGAGCCTGACGATGCTGACTCGCGGGAGCCTGACGATGCCGACGACACTGCGCCGGCCTCGTTGGCCCAAGCCGTGGAGGAGTTGACAAGCGAACTCGACAACCTCGAGCAAACCGTCCGGCCGGAGCCGATTCGCGTGACCTTGCCATCCGGGACTCAGATCGACGGCGAGGTGCAGACCGATGTGCTCGCGTTGGTAGGACGGATGGTCGACGAGTCCAGGTGCGGCGGCCTAGCCCGAGTGTTAGGCGCCGACATCGCCGCGATGGTTCGCAACTTCCAGCAGTCGGCTGAACTGATCGAGTCTTGGGACTTGGCGAAGATCGCCTATCTCATCGAGGCTTTCGCCGAAACGGACTCCCACTTCGACCCAATCCGTCAAGCGTTCGAGCAATACGGTGCTGCTCGTCGTGATCTCTTGCCGATGGTCCGCGAACTGTGCGTAGAACCGTTGCTCGTTGCCGTCAGCCCCTCGTCAGCCCCACTAGTTGCAGCGGTTGTCGACACGTACCAATGTCTAGTGACAACCTTGCGAGACGACCACACGGCGCTGCATGAGGCATTTGCGGAGGATGCTCGGGCGCTCCTTGAACGCGTCCTGCTTATCGACACAGTTTTCCTGGACAACGGTTCATCGCTCGTTGCTCTGCTGACACCGCTCCATCCGCTTCTGCTGTGGCATTACATGGAATATACTCGAGTACTTTCGAATCAGCGAGACTTCCTTGAAATTCGTGACCGGGAGTTGGTCTTCTCTGAACTCGACCGCAATGGCGTGCCGCTGTTTCTTCCCTCACTGGGGGTCCCGCGGCTTGTCTCCCAGCACGGCGCCTTGAGTTTGCCCTACGCCGGCAAGTTCGGCAGTCTCCCGCAGTTCAGCGAGACGGCAAACGCCAGTGACCCGAAGGATGGCCTCGAGCCCATCAGGAAGCTTCTGGAAGCCTTTATCGACATGCATCCTTCATCGGCTGAGGGGCTGCGACTGGCTGTGCTTGAGCCACCGGACGCTGCCCAGTTCCTGCTCGCGTGTTGCGATCTGGCCGACCGGAAGGATGCCAAGCTGCGTGGGGCCCATATCACCGTGCTGCGTTCACGCGCAGGCGTCGGCACCGAACTGGACCTATCGGCCGATGAGGAACGACGTATACAACAGCGCTTCGGCGATCACGCGAACCGCCGCTTTACCTTCGAGACGATTCGAGTAGCCGAGGAGGACCTAGCGCCACCCGATGGGCTCATGTGCCACATCTACATCGCAGTCGACCAGACCAAGCGGTTGCACGCCAACGCCTCTGGGCAACCACAGAGGATTCAGCCTCTCACCAACCGGCGCCGGCTTGCATATCGACTGAGCAGTGACACGCTCGACTTGGAGCCGGAGCCGGGGGGCATCCTGGCCGACTACTCCAAACTCGCTCAGTTAGCCGTTGGTTCGACCATCCTGTCTTATTCGCTGATCCACCAAGCGGAAGACTTGCGCGCCCGACTTCAAGAAGGCGCTCGGCAGGTGCCGTGGTACGTCGTGATTGATGGCCACGTAGACCGGGATCTCGAGATAGGTGGTCTCCGGATCTTGACCGCCCGAGAGCGCACGCGCGATGTGGCCGCCTTCACGCGAAGCAGCGACGCTTTCCGGCGCAGCCTCCGCGACGTAGTGCGTCAGTTCAATACCTCGGTCAACGATGATGCCCTCGACTCCATCTTGGTGTCTCTCAGCGAACTGCTCGACGCAGGCCTGCTGGCCTTGCGTCCGGGCAAGTCCGGAGAGATCGTGGTTCCCCACGTCAAGGGCATCCTCGGGATGATGGTCTCAGTCAAGCATCTGCGCGACACTGCGCCGCCAGGGCTTGACCGGATCGTTCTGAGTCTGGACAGTGAGGAGGCGCGACGCTGGCTCCATTTGCACGACAACAAGGACAACTCGCGATCGGATCTGCTCGTCATCGACGGCGCAGACAGTCAGTTCACCGTCACGATCGTCGAGGTCAAGGCCCATCAGAACGCCCCTGCCGAATACTCGGTGACTGACGGCATCGTCACCGGTCCTGCCATCGACCAGATGTTGTCGACGTACCGGATCCTCCGTCCCGTCTTCGACCCTTCAACGACTGAACTCCTGTTGACGCCATCAAGGCGCGAAGTCATCCGTGAGCACCTGTACCGAGAACTGACGAAGGCCTCCTACGACAGGACCACCCGGCGACGCTGGGTGCAACTCGTGCGCCAACTCCTTGACGAAGGCACCCAAGTCGATCTGCGCTGCGAACTCATCCATGTGCAGTTGGGAGTAGCGGCGACAAGTCTCAAACCCCGACGCGAAGTGCGGGCCAGGATTGAGGACGAACTCGTTCCCGTTTACTTGCAGCACCTCAACGAGGACGGCGTACCGGAACTGGAGGCGGCCCTCACGCCACCCGAATCGCAACCGAAGCCGCCGCATGTGGGGCCTACGAGCGACAGCCGCCGCCCGCCAAGCGGTAGTCCCGCTGGAGCTACCGCTGAGGCTCCTCTGCAAGCCGAGAAGACTGAGGCGGCAACGCCCGACAGCAACATCGAAGCGGCCACGCCCGTCGCCGACGATCCGATCACGGGTCGCCCACGCGTGTTGATCGGCGCTGCATCAGGCTCCTTCAGGGGTGGGCGCGAGATCTTCTTCGACCCTCAAAGCCCCGACGAGAAACTCAACAATCCGCACATCTCGATCACGGGTGAGACCGGGACTGGCAAGACTCAGGCAACGAAGGCAATCCTCAGCGAACTCCTCCCGCTCGGCATCCCGGCTCTCATCCTTGACTTCAAAGACGACTACGCCAAACCGGACTACGCCGCCGTGGAGGGTCTCACCGTCCACGATGCGTCACTTGGAGCGCTGCCGTTCAATCCGATGGTGCCGCCAATCGACAAGATGACCGGCTACGCCAATCCCACAGCACATCTGCACGAACTCTCCAACACGCTGCAGCGCATCTACGGGCTGGGTGACCAGCAGGCCTTCGCTCTCCGCGAAGCGATGAAGGAGACCTACGCCATCGCCGGTGTTGGCACCAAGCCCTTCGTCCCGGATCCCTCCCAGCAGTACCTCCCGTTCGAGGCGATCAAGGACGTGTTGGTGCGAGAGAAGTCCACAACATTGCTCGGGCGACTGTCTCCGGTGTTCGATCTCGGGGTGTTCAGCGAGGGTGATGCTGCTCTCAAGTTGTCTGACCTGCTCGAAGCACCGACCGTGATCAGGCTCAGCCAACTGCCCGGCGACCAGGTGAAGAACGCCGTCGCCGAGTTCTTCCTGATGGCGATGCACTCCTATCTCATGCGACGCGAACAACCCCACGTCCTGCGACAGGTGCTCGTGCTTGACGAAGCGTGGCGACTAGTCTCCTCGCGCTTCCTCAAGCCATTGATGCTCGAGGGCCGTGCCTTCGGACTAGGCGTCATCGTGGCGACACAGTTCCCGCGTCACCTGCCCGAGGAGATCTCAGGCTCGACAGCGACGCGCCTGTTCTTCGGTCAGACGAAGGCCGAGCAGGTCCGCGAGATCCAGCGGACGCTGGTCGGCAAGACCAGCGGTCCCGACGCGGACAACGTCGATCGGGTGGTCCGAGCTCTCGCACCGCTGGAGTGCGTCATGCAGAACGCGCAGCACGCGCCATGGGTGCGCGTGAAGGTAATGCCCTACTACGCGCGGCTCAAAGAGGAACTTTCTAACGAATAGGCGCTACTCGTCCAGCGAGCATCGTCTGAGCGTCCTACCCGGTTGGTCGGACAGGTGCTGCGATCTGAGGGGTCCAGTGCGTTGGGGCCTCGCGAGTCCGACAGTAAGACGTGTCGAGACAAGGAGGTGCAACGCACTGCCTGGGAGGGCCAGCCCTCGGACCCCAGTCGGCCCGGCCCCGGAGGCAGGCCCCGTACAATGCCCCCGGCATGCGCGAACAGCCCGCGGGGGAGCCCTTCGAGCCGCACCCGCGGCGCTGGCTGATCCTCGCCGTCCTGTGTTCGTCGATGGTGATGGTCTTCAGCAACCTCGGTTCGATGAACGTGGCCCTGCCGACCATGCAGACGGCGCTGGGGGCCAGCGGCTCGGACCTGCAATGGATCACCGACGCCCACATCCTGACCTTCGCCTGCCTGCTGCTGCCGCTCGGCGCGCTCGGTGACCGCCGAGGTCGAAAGGGGGTGCTGCTCGCCGGGACCGTGATCTTCGGGGTGGCCAGCGGGCTGGCAGCCTTCTCGACAACCGCCGGGCAGGTGATCATCTACCGGACCGTGATGGGTGTCGGCGCCGCCCTCGTCATGCCCGCGACGCTGTCGATCGGCGCGGTGATCTTTCCGGCGTCGGAGCGAGCCAAGGCCGTCGCCGCCTGGTCGGCGGCCGCCGGGCTGAGCGGGATGCTCGGTCCCGTCATCGGCGGCGTCCTGCTCCGGTACTTCTGGTGGGGCTCGGCCTTCCTGTTCACCGTCCCCGTTGCCGGGGTGGTCCTGGCGCTGGTCGCCTGGATCGTGCCGACGTCCCGAGACGAGGGACGACGGCCGCTGGACGCGGTCGGCTCGGCGCTGTCGATCGTGGCGCTCGGCTGCCTGCTGTACGGGATCATCGAAGGCCCCGAACTGGGATGGCGCAACCCTTGGGTGATCGGGGGCTTCGGCGTGGCGGTGGTGGGATTCTGGGCCTACGCCCGCTGGGAGCGCCGGGTCCGGTTCCCCATGCTCGACCCGGCGTACTTCGGCAACCGGGTCTTCACCCTCGGGGCCGTCTCCGCCGTCTGCACCTTCTTCGCCCTGTACGGCATCGTCTTCATCCTCACCCAGTACTTCCAGTTCGCGCAGGGCCTCACGCCGCTCGGAGCGGGTCTCCGGATGCTGCCCGTCTCGGTGGTCGTGTTCCTGATCGCACCCCGCATCCCCGCCGTGATCGCCCGATCCGGCACGCGGGCCACGATCAGTGCCGGGCTGGTGATTACCGCCGCCGGGATGGCGACGATAGGGATGCTCAGCGCGGCGTCGCCCTACTGGCCCGCCGCAGTGGGCCTCCTGGTGCTGGGCACCGGGCTCGCCGTGACCATGCCGACCGCCACACACGCCATCGTCAGTTCGCTCCCGCCGCACAAATCCGGCGTCGGCTCGGCCCTCAACGACATGACACGCGAAACGGGCGGGGCGATCGGCATCGCGCTGCTGGGCTCGCTCCTGTCGGTCGGCTACCGGCAAGGGATCTCCGGGAGGCTGGGCGACCTGCCGGCGGAGGTGGCCGAGGCTGCCTCCGACTCGATCGGCGGCGCCCTCGGCGCCGGCGGCGAGCTGCCTGCCGAGGCCGCCGAACGGCTGCATGGTCTCGCGGTGGATGCATTCGACCGGGGGATGACCCTGGCCGCCTGGGTTGCGGCCGCCGTGCTGGCGCTCGTCGCGGTCATCGTCTACCGGATGTACCCGAGGCACCGAACCGTCACCCGTCCGGTCGCGCCGGCGGAGGCGGGCGCGGAGAGCGGCTGAGGCCGGCCGATGCCCCCGCCCGGCGAGATCATCGATACCGTCCCCCGTCCGATCGCGTCGGCGGAGACGGGCGCAAGCGCCAGGGACGCCTGAGGCCGGCCGATGCCCAGCGCCGACAGGACCGTCGGTCGTCGTGACCTGATCTCCGACCTCGCCGCCGCGGTCGGCGCCCGCCACACGCAGACCGACGAGGACATCCTGGCCCCGCTCCTCGTCGACGAGCGCCGGCGCTACCACGGCGACGCCCTGGCGGTGGTCTCGCCCGCCGACACCGCTGAGGTGGCGACGGTGATGCGCCTCTGTGCCGCCGCCGGCGTCGCCGTGGTTCCCCAGGGTGGCAACACGGGACTCTGCGGCGGGGCCACCCCTCAGCGCGAGGTGCCGTCGGTGATCCTCAGCCTGCGGCGCATGCGCGAGGTGCGCCGCATCGACCGGCTGGGCCGCACGATCACCGTCGGCGCCGGCGGCACGGTCGCCGAGGTTGCCGGCGCGGCCGCGGCCGCGGGCCTGCTGTTCCCGCTCAGCTTCGGGGCCGAGGGCACCGCTCAGATCGGCGGCGCCCTGTCCACCAACGCCGGCGGGACCAGCGTGCTGCGCTACGGCAGCGCCCGCGCCCTCACCCTGGGCCTGGAGGTGGTGCTGGCCGACGGCACGGTGGCGCGCCTGGGCCGCGGGCTGCGCAAGGACAACACCGGCTACGACCTGAAGCACCTCTTCGTGGGCAGCGAAGGCACCCTCGGCGTGATCTGCGAGGCCACCCTCGCGCTGCACCCGCTGCCGCGCCAGCGGGCGACGGCGATGGCTGCCCTCTCCGCCGACGCGGCGCCCGCGCCAGCGACCGGCGCGGGTGGGGCCAGTGCCGGCTTGGAGGTGCTCGGCCGGTTGCTGGACGCGAGCGACGGGCGCGTCAGCGCGTGCGAGTGGCTGAGCCCCACCACTCGCCTGTTGGCCTGCGCGCAGCCGGGCGGCGCCCGGGATCCGTTCGGTCCCGGCACCGAATCCCTGCTGCTCGTCGAGTTGACGTCGGGCCGGGCGGGCGATGATCTGCGACGGCTGCTTGAGGAGGTGCTTGCCGGTGCTCTCGCTGACGGTCTGATCTGCGACGCCACGGTGGCCGACGGCACGGCCGCCGCCGAGCGGCTGTGGCGGGTGCGCGAGGCGCCGCCCGAGGCCGAGAAGCGCTCTGGAGGCTCCGTCAAGTACGACATCGCCGTCGTGCCCGACCGGATGCCCGTGTTCTTGGAGCGGGCGGCCGTCGCGGTCGGCACAGTCCTCCCCGGCGTGCGCATCAACGCCTTCGGCCACCTCGGCGACGGCAACATCCACTTCAACCTGCTGGCACCGTCCGGGACGCCCCCGGACGCGCTCTTCGACCGCGAGGAACGCCTGACCGAAGCGGTCTTCGACGTGGCCGAATCCCTCGGCGGCAGCTTCAGCGCCGAGCACGGCATCGGCCAGCGCTGGCGCCACGAACTCGCCCGCCGCAAGCAGCCCGCAGAGCTGGACCTGATGCGCCGAATCAAGGCCGCCCTCGACCCCCACGGCGTCCTCAACCCCGGCAAGGTACTCTGAGCTTGGATGGCTGTGGAGATCCGCGGCAGGGGTACAGCGCGGAGCGCCGCCCGCGGCGCCGACTCGAGTGGGACGGGCTCCATGGCCGATCGCACTGTCGACGGCGCCCGCCAGCCTCCGACTTGTCGATCGCGGCACCGTCGACGGGATCTGGCCGCCATCGCAGCGGTGGTCGCCATTGTCGCGGCCGCCGCGGCACCCCCGGTCGCGGCACAACAAGGCGACGATGCGGTGCGCATCGTCGCCTTCAAACTCCCCGAGGGGCGCATCGAGTCCGGACTCCAGCAACGACAGGACGACGACACCTGGGGCGACCTCCGATTGCCCCGCGTCCGCTTCTTCCCCACGACCGCCGCCGTGGGCCGCTGGCTCGCCACCTCGGCGCTCACTGTGGGCGACGACGAGGTGCGCATCGTGGCCCGCAAACTCCCCGAGGGGCGCATCGAGTTCGGACTCCAGCTACGCCAGGACGACAGCACCTGGGGCGACCTCCGATTGCCCCGCGTCCGCTTCTTCCCCACGACCGCCGCCGTGGGCCGCTGGCTCGCCACCTCGGCGCTCACTGTGGGCGACGACGACGTCGACGTCTCGCCAACCACCACCCGATATTCCGCCGTGTCTGTCGGCGGTTATCACTCGTGTGGGCTGCGCAGCGACGGCAGCATCATCTGCTGGGGCGACAACAACTCTGGACAGGCGGAGGTGCCCGCCGGTCAATACACCGCCGTATCCGCCGGCGGTGTGCATTCGTGTGGGCTGCGCAGCAACGGCGTCCTCGCCTGCTGGAGCGGCAACAGGTATGGCCGGGTGGACGTGCCCACCGGGTGATAGACCGCCGTATCCGCCGGCTTGTCTCTATTGATACCGCAACCGGCATGCCGCGGACTGTTGCAGAAGAGAAGCGCACCCTACGCACCTCGACCCAGCAGGAATCCTCAACCCCGGCAAGTTGCTCTAAGCAAACGCTCCCCGCCTCTACAGAGTTCCGCACCTCCCGCGTTGGTATCGGGACCGCCGGATTGCCGCAACCAAGGCATTCGTGATCTGCCGCTGGCGGCGGTCGTAACCCAAGTGGGCACACATCTCATCAAGGAGTTCTTCGTCGGTGCGCCTGCGACCGTCCGACATGATCCAATCGACGAGTTGGACCAGTCGATTGAGGTCGTGCTCTTGAATGGGGCGACCGCGCGGCAGCGAGGGATCGCTGCCCCGACCGGAGGCTTCGGCCCGTGCATCCGCTGGTCGAGCGCCAGCCGCGTCACGACCAGCGATTCGCCCCACGACATACTCCTGTGGCCCACGTCGCGCACCCGCTGGTCGAGCGCTGGCCGCGGCGTCGCGACCTCCTGAGGCGTCGACAGCGTCGCCGTTCTTCGCCTGTGCGATGGCACGGTACAGTGCCTCCTTAGGGATCGCGCTCTCGGTGCAGCGCACGGGCGTAGCCCGACAGCGCGGTGCGGGACTCCTCGAGGCGCTGGTGCAGCTCCGGCTGATCCGCAGGCGACACCGCAGCGATCGCAGCCAGGGACTCGTCGAGAAGTCTCGCAAGTTCACGGCGACGCGGCGTGCCGCCGTGGAAGTCCATGACGAACCCTTCGAGTCCGACGCTCGTGAGTCTCTTGGTGACGGCGTCGATAGCCGCCCGTTTCTCGGCCACGAACAGCACGCTGCGGCCCCGCGCCATCATGGTGGCGATGACGTTGGCGATGGTCTGGCTCTTGCCCGTCCCCGGCGGCCCCTGCAGCACGAACGACTCGCCCGCGAGCGCCGCGTTGACGGCCCTGTTCTGCGACGAGTCGGCATCAAGCACCAAGTATTCGTCAGCCGGCGGCGTGGCGTCGGGCAGAGACGGATCGACGTTGTGACTGTGATCGCTGCGAAGCAACACTCGTGCATCACCGTCACCTGCGACGGCCGCGATCAGATCGTGGTCCGCGAGCGCAGCGAGATTGTCCTCGATCTCAGAGGCGCCGCGTCGGTGCAGACCCACGTTGCACATCAGCACCGGCGAGATCCAGCGTCCCGAGTTTCAGATGGCGGTAGTGCAGCAGCCTGTTGCGTCCCGACACGTCGGTCAGGTCACGCGCCCATTGCTGTGCTGCACGACGGACGCGTTCGATCCGGGTCACCGGTCAATCATTGCGCGACTCCCGCCGAGTCGGACAATCGCAGTGCAGTCCCCTGACGCCCGACTCGACCCCGCGGAGTGCTCACCTTGGCAGGGTCGCCTGAGGTGAGCGCTGGGCCAGTACGCCCGCCACTATCTCTCGTGGCCTAGTTGAACCTTCTGGATGCGATCCCTGTAGACGACGTAGAGGAACGGACCCGGCTCTTGGCAGGCCCTTGCGATAGCGGGCAGACGCCGCAGGAACTGCTCAGCCATCTCATCGGCGGGAAGGTTGCGGCCGGCCAAGCAGAAGCAGCGAACCCTGAACCTCTCGATGGCTTCCCGCTCGTGCGGGTGGTAGCGGATCCGCTTGTCCTTCATCAGGACTGCCCAGCCACGCGAACCGGCGAGTTCCAGCCACTCCTCGTCGGGAACTGTCTCGTCGCCGGGAACGCCGTCGTGCTCGCTGAGCGTCGTCAACGTGAGGCCAGCATCGCGCAGCAATCGGGGAACCTTGAGTCGATCCAGGCTGCGATCCAGAAAGAGATCAGGCAGCTCGGCGGGATGTGACACGGATGACGTCCTCGAGCTCGCCAACCGGGACGCCGAACTCTGCGGCTGTCTCCAGAAGTGTCTCACCCGCCCAGAAGCGCTCGAGCACATCCTCCACCCGTGCCCCCGCACGAGCGAAGATCGGTGCCCCGAACGACCTCTTTGGATCCGCTACGACCTCGGCAAGCTCGTAGGCCGGCACGGAAATCACAGTCGCGTAGCCGTCATCCCCGTAGGTGATCCGGCGAAGATACGACTGGATGATCTCGACGAAAACGCGCTGGTTGCTACGAACTATAACGAGATCAAGCGCGCAGTTGCCCTGGTCGGTGCCTCGACAGCTCTCCCCGTAGTCGTACAACACCTCAGCGCCGTCGGTGTAGAGCTTCTCCGACGCCAAGGCGTATTCGACGCCGATTTCGCTCTTCAGCGCGTCCAGAGCCGGGCGGATTCGCTGCATCGGGACGCCGCTACGACGGATCGCCGCCAAGACGAGCGCCTCTACGAGCCCGACGAATGGAATCGTCGGCTCACCGGGACGATCCGCCTGCATCGCAGTAAGGATCGGGGCGCCGACGATCGGGCGGCGTCCGGGCGGACGACGCACGTAGCCCTTCGCCCACGACGCAAGCGTCGAGTAGGGCACGTCCACGATAAGGGCCGCTTCGGCCACCGTGTACAGCGGCACATCGAAGCGGATTCGTTCAGCCCTCGTCAACCGACACCTCCCTGCCGTGTGCACATTCAACCACGGTTCGATGAGCGTGCAGACCCTTTCGCGGAGGTCGTGTCCGGCAACCCAGATGTTGGTACCTCGACCGGCATGCCGCGGACTGTTGTAGAAGAGAAGCGCACCTTACGCATCTGCACTGAAGTCCGAGGGGCGCGGCACGTCGCCGCGAGGAGGGAGCGACCCGCTCAGACCTGGGTCATCGTGCCGTTGTCGATCACGGCGCGGTCGCCGACGAGGGTGCGGTACCAGGCGCGGCGGCCGTCGATCCAGACGTGTACGTCGAGGCGGTCGCCGGGGAAGACGGGAGCGGTGAAGCGGCCGTACATGCCGCCGAAGCGCTCCGGGTCGCCGTCGCAGACGGCGTGCAGCAGCGCCCGCCCGGTGAAGCCGTAGGTGCACAGGCCGTGCAGGATGGGCCGGTCGAAGCCCGCCCGGGCGGCGAAGGCCGGGTCGCTGTGCAGCGGGTTCCGGTCGCCGTTCAGGCGGTAGAGCAGCGCCTGGTCGGTGCAGGTGGTGTAGCTCACAATCTTGTCCGGCGCCCGGTCGGGCCGGTCGGTGCCCGGAGCCGACGGCCCGCGGTCGCCGCCCCAGCCGCCCTCGCCCCGCAGCACCAGTGTGGCCACGTTGGTGTACAGCGGCTGACCGTCGGCGGTGTCGGCGGCGCTGGAGGTGATCTCCACCACGGCGGCCTTGCCCTTGTCGTAGACGCCGGTGATCTTGGCGACCGTGCTGATGGTGGCCTCGGTCGGAAGCGGGCGGTGCAGCGTGATCCTCTGCTCCCCGTGCAGCAGCAGCGCAGGGTTGAACGGCCCGAGGTGCCGCATGGGATTGTCGGGGTTTCGGCCCATCCCGTCGCCGAGAACCACGCACATGGTGGGCAGCGCCTTCTGCGTGACCTCGTGGCTGTTCTCGGTCGTGAACTCCAACTCGGCGCCGACGGGATCGTCCATGCCGGCGCCCACGCCCAAGGCGTACAGCAGGCAGTCCTTGGAGTCCCAGCTGCTCTCGACGGCTGAGCCCTCGGCTCCCAGAGCGTCGGGGTTGATGGGCATGGCACGCCTCCTGGGCTGATCGGCGACGGTGCTGCAACACTACCGAGCGGCCGCCGGCAGCCGTGAGCCAGGGGGCCGCGCTCCTAGGATGAGCGTCCCATGAAGGCCGTTCGCTGCATCGATGGGCGCATGCAGCTCTGCGACGTACCCGCTCCGGTGCCCGGCGACGGCGAGTTGCTGGTGTCGGTGGCCTCGGCGGGCATCTGCTCCTCTGACCTGCACATGGCTCGGCTCGGCCTGCTGGACCCGCAGATCACAGTCGGCCACGAGATCGCCGGCCGCCTGGGCGACGGCACCCCTGTGGTCGTCGAGCCGGTCACGCCGTGCGGGCAGCGGTGCGCCTTCTGCGACGGCGGCGACTACAACCTCTGCGGTGCGTCGGTGCGGCAGGTGCTGGGCATCGGCGCCGACGGGGGCATGGCCGAGTACGTGGCGGCGAACGCCGCCGGGATCGTGCCGCTTCCCAGCATCGGCGACGGCATACGCGACGCCTCCCTGGTGGAGCCGCTGGCGGTGGGCGTACACGGCCTGCGCCTGGCGAACCCCGGCGGCGGGCGGGTGCTCGTGATCGGCGGTGGCGCCCTGGGGCTGTGCGCGGCCGCCGCCGCCCGCCACAGCGGCGCCGAGGTGGCGGTGCTGGCCCGCCACGAGGCCCAGCGCGCCGCAGCCGACCGCATCGGTGCCGGCGAAGTTGGCGACGGCCGCTACGACCTCGTCGTGGACGCGGCCGGCACCCCCGAGGCGCTGGCCGAGGCCGCCCGCAGGGCCCGGCGGGGCGGCACCCTGCTGCTGCTCGCCAACTACTGGGGGACCGACATCGTGCTGCCGGGTGGGAGCGTCATGTTCAAGGAGCTGCGCATCGTCACCGGGATCATGTACGGGCGGGGACCCTCGGGCCGCGACATCGAGACGGCCGCCGCCGTGCTGGAGGACAACCCCGAGGTGGCCCGAGCGCTCGTCACCCACCGCTTCCCCCTCGACGCCGTCGACGAGGCCTTCGCCGCCGCCGCCCGGCGCGCCGAGGGCGCCATCAAAGTCGTCCTCGACCCGACCGCGAGCTGAGCCGGCCCCATGCCGAGACGGTGCGCGCCGGCCGGCGCGGCAGTGGCGGGCCGCTTGGCGCTGGTGCTCGCGGTGGCGGCGCTGGTGGCGGCCTCCTGCAACGGCGACGAGGCGACCCCGACCGAGCCCGCCGCCACGACGGCGCCGACCATCGAAGCCGACCCGCCCGCACCGCCCGACTCCCGGCCCCCCACCGCACCGGATCCCGGACCGGGCGCGGGCGGCGACGACCCAGCAGCGACGACCGGGGAGCCGACCGACGACGGTCCGGCGGATGGGGACGGCTCGGACGCACAGCCGCCACCGGCGGGCCTGAGCTCCGACATGGCGGATCGCCTGGCCTCGCTCCTCGACGAGCTGGCCCGGCTTGCCGGCGAGTGGGACCCGGCGGCCCGGGCCTCTCTCGCCGTCGTCACCCCCGACGGCACCCTGTACGGCTTCAACGAGAACCGCCAGCACATCTCCGCCAGCGCCGTGAAGCCGATCTGGACAGCAGCCGCGATCGACCTGGCCGGTCTGGCGGCGGTGATGCCGCTTGGAGCGGCCGCGCTCGTGCAGTCGGACAACTTCGCGGCCGGCGAGATCATCGACCTGATCGGCATCGACGCCGTCAACACCTGGAGCGCCGAGGCGGCGGGCACCACCGGCACCCATCTGGCCGCCTGGCACTTCGGGACCGACAGGGTTGCGCAGTCGGTGATCGACGGCGGCAGCAGGGCGAACCTCACGACGGTCGGCGATCTGGCGCTCTTCTACGCCGGACTGCGGCGCGGGGACCTGCTGGACTCCGACGGCTTCGCCTCCCTCGAGGAGTGGCTGCGCGCCACCGACCGCGGGTCGACCCCTGCCGGCACCGTCCGGGGCGCCCTCCTGGCCCGCCTCCCTGGCGAGGTGGCGACTGCGGCGATCCACAAGGCCGGCTGGCTGCTGCCGTACTGCTGCCGGGCCGAGGTTCGCCTCATGCTCGACGCGGGCGTGATCCCGCTGCCCGGCGGTTCCTGGTTCGCCATCGGCGCGGTCAGCGACCGGGGCGACTTCTACAACCTGTCGGTGCGCTGGGTCAGCCTGGCCTCCTGCCGGGTCTACGCGCTCCTCGCCGAGGATCCGTCGCACACCTGCGACCGCCCCGGCGACGGCGTCCCCCGCCCGGACCTGTGGCAGCAGCCACCGGAGCCGGAACCCGAGGACGATGACATCGAAGAGCCGGCGCCCGGGTCCGACGAGGCCGACATGCTGCCACTCGAGGACGAAGACGAGCCCGAGGAGCCGCCGGGGGAGGCCGATGATTCCGACCTGCCGCCGAGCGGCGAGGTGATCGAACGCGAGCGGAGCGACGCTCCGGAGCCCGAGCCCGACGAACCCGAGCCCGACGAACCCGAGGCCGGCGCCTAGCTGTCGAGCGTCTCGAACAGGTCGGGATCGCTGCGGCGCAGGCGGCGCCAGTTGGCCTCCCACATGGCGCCGATGAAGTTGTCGAGGTAGAGCCCCTTGCTGCGGACCACCTCGGCGATCGGCATCTCCTTGCCCCCGATCAGCTGCGCCTCGACGTGGCAACGGGCCGAGGACTCCAGAGTGATGGCCTTCACGGTGGCCAGCGCCAGCGTCTCGGCCACGATCACCACGCCGTGGTTGCCCAGCCACAGGACACTGCGCGTCCCCAGCGCGGCCGACATACGCGGCCCGTCCACGATGGGCCGGACGCCGTCGTCGAAGTAGTGCGCCTGCTCGTCGTGGAACAGGCAGGCGTCCGCTGAGTACATGCCCACCTCCGCGCCGGTGGTGCTCAGCACCTCCACGTAGGGCGAGTGAGTGTGGATCACCGCGCCGGCAGCGGGCCGGTCCCGCAGCATCTCGGCGTGGAAACCCACGGCCGGCGACACCCCGCCGGCACCGGACAGCACCGCGAAGTCCATGCTCACGTGCACGACGTGGGCGGGCAGTGTCTCGTCGAAATACCCCCACGGCGAGATCCAGAACGTCTCGGGACGGCCGGGGTCCCGCAGTGCCACCTGGCCGGCGACGCGGCTCTCGCAGCCACCCCGGGCCAACATGCGTCGCGCCGCGGCCACCTGGAACGCCGGGTGATCGACGTGCATGCCCATGCGCCGGAGTGTACGAGTCGCCGCCGATGGGCCCCGGAGCCGGGCGGCCCGGTCCGGCTGTGCCCCGATGGGCAGCCGACCATCGGTGGCGGGTACGATCACCGGCGGGCGCGGGCGAGAGGAGGGAGGATGAGCCAGAGCTTCGTCAGCGACTGGACACCCCCTGACTGGCTCATCCCGTGGATCTCACGCACCCACGTCGTGCTGTACAAGCTGACCACGGGCAAGATCGGCAGCCACGTGGACGGCATGCCCTGCATCCTGCTGCGCACCATCGGGCGCCGCTCGGGCAAGCCGCACACGGTCTGCCTCAGCTACCTGCCCGACGGCGACTCGATGGTCGTCGTGGGCTCCTTCGGCGGCGCCGAGTACAACCCCGCCTGGTATCACAACCTGCAGGCCAACCCCGAGGTCATCGTGCGCGACCGGGAGCGGGTTTTCTGGGCCACGGCCGAGACGCTCACCGGCGACGAGCGAGAATCCCTGTGGGAGACCCGCATCGCCAGCGCCCCCCGCTACGCCCGCTACCAGGAACGCACCGACCGGGAGATCCCCCTCGTGCGGCTCAGCTACTCCCGCCCCTACACGGGGTAGCGCCCCACGGCACGCCGCTCAGAGGGTCCAGCCGCCGCCCCTTCCCCGTCACTCCGGCGAAGGC
This sequence comes from bacterium, assembly GCA_026708055.1. Taxonomy (NCBI): domain Bacteria; species bacterium. The sequence continues at coordinate 86,203 of JAPOVS010000038.1, forward strand.
CGGAGTCCACTGCCCGACGGCCGCGCGCCTGTGTCTGCCATCGAGTCCTGAACAAATCCCCGCGGTTCCGACCCGCTTGGCGGGCTCAGAGCGTCCAGCCTCCGTCCACGTCGAGTTTCTGGCCGGTGATGTAGCCGGCCCGGTCCGAGGCCAGGAAGCACACCGCCTCGGCGATGTCGCCGGCCCGGCCGAAATGGCCGAGTGCGATGCCGCCGAGGGCCTCCGCTTGGGCGCGCTCATCGACCTCGCCGGTGGCCATCAGGGTCTCGGCCATGCCGTCGGCCATCAGCCCCGGCCCGACGCAGTTGGCCCGCACCCCGTAGCGGCCCTCCTCCTTGGCGACCGCCCGCACGAGTGCCTCCACCGCCCCCTTCGGCACCGACGAGAGGGAGTCGCGCTTGGGGAACCGCTCGGTGGCGCAGGTCGTGACCGCCACGAGAGACCCACGGGCAGCACGCAGATGGGGCAGAGAGGCATGCACCAGGTTGTAGAACGCCAGGATGTCCCCGGTGCACTGGCACCAGAAGCGCGCCGGTTCGATGCGCGCCACGTACTCCATCGACACGTAAGGCCCTGAGGCGTAGACCACGGTGTGCAGCCCGCCGGCGGCCGCCTGCTCGACGACCACCGCCACCGCGGCCGTGTCGGAGAGGTCCAGCTGCACGGCGCGCGCCTGTCCGCCCTCGGCGTCGATCTCGGCCACCAGAGCGGCCGCCCGTTCGGCGTTGCTGTTGTAGGTGAAGGTCACCTCGGCGCCGCGGGCGGCCAGCAGCCGGCAGACGGCCGCGCCGATGCCGCCGCTGCCGCCGCTCACCAGCGCCGCGCCCACCCTGGGGGCGAAGTCCCGCGGCTGGAGCGACTCCGGGGCTGGCGTCCCCGTCATCCCGTCATCGTGGCGGAAGCGGCGGCTCTAGGAGTGTGCCGAGCAATCCACGGGCAGCGCCGGTCGGGTGTCAGGTCCTGGATTCCGGCCTTCGCCGGAATGACGTGTCGGGGCGTCTCGAGCATCGCGCAGCAGTCTCCTAGGCGGCCGTGCGAGACCGTGGCAGCGTCTCGGCCTCGCCTTCCTCGCCGAACAACTCCCCCGGATCGATGTCGTCGAGAAGCCCGCCGAACGGACCGTCAGGGCCGAACAGATCCTGCAACGGCCCGTCGGGGTCGAACAGACCGAGATCGGTGTCGCCCTCCTCGAAGCCCCAGAACCCGCCGAGCGATCCGTCGGAATCGAGCAGCTCTGCGAGATCGTCCAGAAGCTCGGGGAGCACTTCGGGGTCGCTGAGCAACTCCCCGATCCACTCCAAGAGCCTCACCAAGCCTCCGAGAGAGAACCGCTCGAGGGCACCGCCGAATGGGCCCGGGCCGTCGCCGCCGAAGGGGCCGTAAGGGTCGTAGGGCGAGGGGACGGCGTGGTCATCGTCGCCGTCGAATCCGAATTCCGGCCAGGGCGCTGAGGGCAACGGATCGCCGTCGGGGAACGGTGCATACCCGAACCACCCCGGACCGCTCCCCCAATCCCATCCGAACGGCCGGAGGGCGTCGAGCTCGCAGTCGCCGCCACAGGCGAAACAGGCACCCGTCGAGCCCTGGCCCCACGGCGACCGGCTCTCTGCGCACCAGCCGGTCCCGGGTTCTGCCCAGCCGAACCACTCTCCCGCTTCGGGCCCCCCTCGGCCGTCCGGGAAGAAACGGCCGCCTTCGGGAACCGGCGGGGCGGCCCAGCCACCCCAGCGGTCGAACCCGTCGAACGGCGGCCAGGCACTGCCGGGGCCTCGGCGATAACACAACTCGATCCACCCGCCGCGAGGGCCCATCCTCACCGTGCAACCCTCGCCGTCGAATCCCCGGCGAGGCGCCGCGCCGAAACGACCCTCGGCCGCCCCGGAGTCCGCCCACTTGCGGGCGTCCCCGCCGTCCCGCAATCCCGGCTTCCCGCGCCATCCGTCGGCCGCGCCGGAGTCCATGGGGCCTCGATGCCCGCCAGCAGGGGAGTCGTACCTCGACTTCGTCCCCGCGGCGTCACCGTCTTTGCCGTCTAAGTCGCCGCCGCCGTCGACATGCTTCGAACCTTCGTAGGCATACCACCCCTGCTCGTCACCCAGTCCCTGCTCACGCCGGTCACCGTCGTCGCGGTCACGCCCGTCGTCGAAGATCGAGTAGATGAACACCGAGAGGACCGACACGCCTGCCACGCCGACCGCCACCGCCGCGGCTTGCGCTGCCCGCCATCGCCACGACCGGACGGGCCGCACCGCGGTGTACCAACTCGTCGCGACCCCGGGCTCAGCCGGGTCGGCCTCCGCCGAGCCCGCAGCGGGGGAACCGGCCGGGGCCCTGCCCGGGTCCTCCTCGGCACCTTCCGCCTCGCCCGCGCCTTCCGCTGAGCCGTCGTCGCCGTCGGCCACGTCGACAGCGCCGGAGTCACCCGTCGACGGTTCGCCCGTCTCCGAGGCAGCCCCACTGACAGCCAGCGCCGACGCCTCCGCCTCGCCGCCCGAAGGATCCCCCGAACTCTCCCCAGAACCCCGCCGACCCTTGCCGAATCTCCAGAGTCTCACCACTGCCCGAGCCTCCTCATCGCCTCGACCTCAACACGAAGTGTACGAGCGCAGCCTCCGCCGGCTCACACCAGATCACTGGCTGCACCCATGACTACCGTCCGAGCAACTCCGTGATTCTCGCCTTAAGACGGTCCCTCCTAGCATCATAGTAGCTGCCGAAGTCAGCCATTGAATCAGATATCTGTCCCAACAGGTACTTCTCGCGATACATGTTGCTTTCTACGGGGTCAGCAATGGTCGCAGATAGCCATTCGACTGGCATCTTCGTGCCCTTCTCAGTATTGACGGGACCTTCAAGTAATTGGAGGTTGGCAAGCTGATCTTTTTGTATCTGGAAGTCGCCAATCTCATCCTCCGCGACACCGGCCTCTCGAAGCGATCGATCCTTGAATCGTGCCGAAGGAAAGATGTGGTCAATGTGAAATTGATTACGGAGATCGACGAATGGGAATAGTAAGGACAACAGGGCGAACGTTAGCCTGCCTCCATATTTCATATCCGCCAACTCCTCTATTTCCTCGTCATCAAAAACGAGCGACCTACCTCGTCGTGACATTGCTTCACGAATCAGCGACTCAGAGAAGGCATCGCTCCCACCTTCCCGTATGGCTTCTCTAAGGCTGGTCAGCAGAGTGTCCAGACCACTGCCCCAGACGCCGGTCTTGAGCAGGCTCCGGATGAGCCATTCGCGGATGATTCGCCGGTCACCCTCAAAATGGCTGTGCCTCAGATAGACGACATCCGGATCTTTCTTGTGGAGATAGTAGGCAATTGGCAGTATGGCGTTGTGGGCGGTCAGATTCTGACCATTGAAACCAAAAGATTCTACAAGTTGTACTGTCAATGTTAGCGCAACTCTGATGCTGTCCCAGGTATCTTCAAACTTGGCCATGTTCTCTCGATTGAAGTTATCCACTCGGAAGCCGACACTGCCAATCTCACTCAGCATTAGTCCAGCCTTTAGCACCAAGTCCTTGGAGAACGTAAATCCTGCACCTATGCCGTTTAGTTCATCAACCAGTTTGTGTATTTCCTCCCGGGCATCATGATTCGTCCACTGGGCCACTGCGATCGAGAGGAGAAGGTCTGAATGAGACAACACGGTGGCCCCATCGTTCATCCGAATGAAGATCTGGAGAGCCTTGTCCAGCTCTTGGCCCTTCTCCTCGTAATAGGCCACTAGATGCTTCGAATGTACAATTTGATACAGTCTGTCGAGCGTCTCGAAAGCGGGATCTACTAGCTCTTGCGGTAGCCGAGCATTCAGCCACTTCGACGCAGCAGGTCCTGCGTTTGGCATCGAGAGAATCTCTCCTACCCGAAACCAACATTGCCCATCTCGGTGCACTTGGACCTGCTGTTCGGTCAAGAACCGGAACCGATATCTAACCCCCTCTTCCTCATCGTCATCCGGTTTCCAGAGCAAGTCGAGATGAAGCTTCTGTTGGGGGAATGCATTAGGATTGTTCCTCCAGAGTCTCGGAAGCTTCCGAGCCATGCTGCCCCTTAGACCAATATTGAGAGCGGTCAGTCGTTGTTGGCCGTCGAGCACCGCGGTCAGCTGGCGATTGTGCATCTCCGGTAGGGGTGGACAGTGAGGGTTGTCGCGTTCGTGATAGTTGAGGACGAAGTCAAAGAACTTGAACTTGCCGCTGTTCTCTGGATTGACTCGCCAATAGAGAAACGTCCCAAACGGGTAGCCTTGCATGAGGCTATCAAAGAAGCGATAGATTTGGCCCGGCTGCCATACGAATTCACGCTGTATAGCAGGCAGTACAAGAGCGTGACGATGAATCTCGTCAAGGGTGTCCTTGATGGTCTGGCCGGTCCGGTACACAACACTCCTCTGGATCGTGGTCAGCATCTGGCCCGTTGCCCGCCCACCAGACTGGCATGGCGGTGCGAAGGGTGCTGCCGACACCGGAGTCTACGTCCCGGCCACACACTGGCGAACAGGTCTCCGAGGGCTCTACCCCGGGTGGGGGCGGATCACTCCACTCCGACGCCGCTCGCCACCGGGCGCGCTCCGGCAGCCCTGGATCTCAGAGTGGCGACATTCTGACAGCTCAAGCGACGCCGGACGTCAGCCGGTGATCGCCCTCCTCGCCATTTTGCTGATCTGGGGCTGGGCGAAGGTCTGCTCTGACGGGCCTTCAAGCGTTCTACCAGCGATGGCTGTGAGGGTACGGCTTGACCACGGGATTCATTGCGCGACTGTCAAAACACTTGACGAGTGTCTAACCTCTGGCGCGATGACAACCAGCACGCCGCGCCAACACCGCTCTTCCGCGGCTGCAATCATTGACGCAGCCGAGGGGATGGCGGCCATCTTCGATATCGCTGGAGCGATGCATCCGGGCAACGAGCAGCACCCAGACCCGTGGATCGCGGCCCGCGACGACATTGCGGAGGCCTGGCAGGAGACGGGCGAACTGCTCGGATGGGCTATCAACGCGTGCCCCGACCGTCCTGATCCCATCGGTTCGCCGCCCGCATGACAGCCGATCTCCCCGTCAAGGCGGACGACGGGGGCGAGACGAGTTCCGACGAATCCGCCCAAGTCGTCAGCAGCACATCGTTGGAGAATTTCGCAGGTCCGCTGCCTCCGCCCAACGTGGTGGACGCGTACGGGGACATCAACCCCGGATTCCCGGAGAGAATCTTCGCACTCACCGAGTCATCCTTGGCACACCGCCAGGCAATGGATCGCGGGCGCTCGCGGCGCTCAACCGTTGGTCTCGTCGCCGGTGTCGTCATCGCCTTGTCATTCCTGGGTGTCGCCGCGTGGTTGATCAACGGCGGCCATGGCGTATTCGGAACGATTCTGGGTTCGGTCGATCTCGTCGCCCTGGTGTCGGTGTTCGTGTTGGGACACCGCAACGGCTCACGCCGCGGACGCCAAGCCGACCAGAGTCACAGCTAGCCGGCGGTCCAGCAGGAGTCCTGGATCTCGGCGTGGCGCTGGCGGAGAGGCTCGGCGAACAGGTCGTCGGTCCAGATGTAGAAGCGGCCCTCCAGCAGGCCGTCGTGGAGGATGGCGGCGGCCTCGGCCGCTGATTTGGCCCGGCCGAACTGGGCCTCCAGCGCCTCCTGACGGCCTTCGGCCATCCTCTCGTCCCACGACTCCCGCTCCGGGAGCGGCTCGCCGGGGTTGCGGAGCTGGTCGGGGCGGTTGCGCGCCGAGCTGGTGATGCGGGTCCGCACCAGACCGGGGCAGAACGCCGCGACCGTGACCGCGCTGTGCTGCTGGGCCAGCTCGGCGCGCACGGTCTCGGAGATGGCCACCACCGCGTGCTTCGAGGCGTTGTAGGCGGCCAGATTCCCGACGACCACATGGCCCGCCGAGGATGCCGTGTTGACGATGCGGCCAGCGTCGCGGGCCAGCATGTGCGGCAGGAAGACCCGCAGGCCGTGAATGACGCCCCACAGGTTCACGCCCAGCACCCACTCCCAGTCCCGCGTGGTCATCTCCGCCGTGGGCTTCTGGATCCCCACGCCGGCGTTGTTGAAGAGCAGGTCCACGCGGCCGTGACGGTCCAGCACCGCCGCGGCGAGGGCGTCCATGGAGGCGGCGTCGGACACGTCGATGGGCACGGCGGCGGCCTCGACGGCGGCGGCGGTCAGTTCGGCGGCGGCCCGCGCCAAGGCGGCCTCTTCCACGTCGGCCAGGACGAGGCGGCAGCCAGCGGCGCCGAACCGGTCGGCGATGCCTCGGCCCAGGCCGCTGGCCGCGCCGGTGATCACCGCTACCTGTCCCTCGAAGGGGCCGCCGACTGCCGTCTCCGGTCCCCCGCGGTTCACGACGGCGGCCCGGTCACGCCCACTCCTGCGCAGCGACCCGCCCGCGGGCCTCTCAGCATCTCCCGACGACTCCGGGAGGCCGACCCGGGGGAGGCCCTGCCACAGCGACCCGGCGCGGCCGTCTCAGCATCCCTTGTAGTTCATGACCGCCGTAAGCACGTGGTCGATACGCACCAGGTCGGCTTGGTCGGCCATCACGGAGGCGATGTCCTTGTAGGCCATCGGTGACTCGTCCACGAGGCGCTCGGCGCGGTCGCGCTGCCAGGCGCGCCCGGACATCGAGGAGCGGAAATCGTCGATGGAGAGCTCCTGCTTGGCCCGCTTGCGGCTCATGCGCCGCCCCGCTCCGTGCGCCGCCGAGGTGTAGGAGTCGGGGTTGCCCAGGCCGGTGACGACGTAGCTGTCGGCGCCCATCGAGCCGGGGATCACGCCGCGGTCGCCTACCCCGGCCCGGATGGCCCCCTTGCGGGTGATCCACATCGAGCGCCCGTCGTGGGTCTCACGGGCGGCGTAGTTGTGGTGGCAGTTGATGCGCTCCCGCTCGACAGGCCGACGGCCGACGGCCCGCCCGAGGGCCGCCAGCAGGGCGTCCATCATGATCTCGCGGTTGGCGAAGGCGTAGCGCTGCGCCCACAGCATGTGCTCGACGTAGCGCCCGAACTGCTCGTCGGTCTGCAGGAAGTACGCCAGGTCGCGGTCCTCCAGCGAGCGCTGCAGGTCACGGCACAGGCGGCGGGCGCCGTCGATGTGGCCGGTGGCCAGCCGGTTGCCGATGCCGCGGCTGCCCGAGTGCAGCACGCACCAAACCCGCTCGTCGCTGTCCAGGCTGACCTCCACGAAGTGGTTGCCGCCGCCGAGGGTGCCGAGCTGCGGGCCGACCTTGGCGAGATCCTTGCCTCTCAGCCCCTCGGAGTGCGGCAGCGGGTCGCCCGCCAGCCAGCGCTCGGCGGCCTTGGTGGTGCGTGGATGGGCGGCGAACCCGGCGGGGATGGCCTGCTCCACGTCGGCCAGCAACCGCTCGAGGCTGTCGGGCAGGTCGGCGGCGCCCAAGTCGGTGCGCACCGCGATCATGCCGCAGCCCAAGTCGACCCCGACTGCCGCGGGGATGATCGCTCCCTCGGTGGGGATGACCGAACCCACCGTCGCCCCGATGCCCACGTGCGCGTCGGGCATCAGCGCCACCGGTGCCGAGACGGCGTCGCAGCGCGCCGAGGTCAGCGCCTGGCGCAGCGTGCCGTCGTCGATCTCGCTCGCCCAGTTCCGCACCAGCTCGCGCTCGGCGGCGGATGCCTTTCCTATTCGTTCCATCGGGAAACCTTCTTCTGCATCGTCGTCCGACCGGCTGTGCAGCGCTCGCTTTGCTGCCCGCCGGGGAATCTCCTCTACAACAGATCACCCTGCCAGAGCCGGTCGGCGAACGCCGCGGCCGGAACGATGTCGATCTCGTCGGCGGTTCGCCGCGGCCGAGACTCCAGGCAGACCACGGACCTTGAGACACCAGGGTGCTCCTCAGCGAGCGTGCGGAGCCCCTTGAGACGGTCGCCGGTGACTCGGGTGCTCGCCTTCGCCTCGATCGCCAGCCGCATGTCGCCAACCACGAAATCTACCTCGATGCCGCTGGGGAGCCGCCAATAGGTCAGATGCTCGTCGAGGCCCCGGTAGGAGATGAAAGCGGACAGCTCGTGGAAGACCCAGTTCTCGAACGCTTTGCCGTAGGCGTCCGAGCCTCATCGGAGTTCTCCCCGCCTTCCCAGACGGTTCACGACCCCCACATCCTCGAAGTAGAGCTTCGGCGCCCCGGCCAAGCGTCGCTTGGCCCGACGTTGCCAGCGCGGCAGCCACCGGGCGAGCAGCGTGTCGGTGAGGATGCCGAAGTACGCCTTAGCCGTAGGCCCCGACACCCCGCACTCGCGAGCGATGTTGGAGTAGTTGACCGAGGCGCCGTCGCTCAGGACGCCGGATCAGGCAGGGAGAGCGCCCTTCCAAACATAGACTTTAGTTTATCATGATAATCTAAAATGACAGTTTAGCCGTCTTGGTTCTGCGACGGTGGCGACCGATCGAATCCGCCCCAGGCGCCAACTCCCGCGTCGCTCGACGGGACGAGGCCTCCCACCCGGTGCCGCGCCGCGTCTCACGCCCGGCCCATGACGCGGGTTACCGCTACCTCGATCACGCGCCGGTCGGGTCCGCGATCGCTCGGGGGCCGGTAGCGACGGGCGTAGCGGCTGACGCCCTCGGCGCAGCGGTCGGGATCCGCGGTCACCACCGCGGTGCCTTCCAGCGCCAGCCAGCGCCCGCCGTCCACCTGGCACAGGGTCACCGGCGTCGGGCCGGCTGCCTCCAGCAGCCGGACTTTGCGCGCGCCGGCGAAGCTGATGATCCTCGCCAACCCGGTCTCGCCGTCCCATGTGAACCCCACCGGCGTCACGTGCGGGGCACCATCGGGGCGCGGGACGCTGATTGTCGCCAGGTGGCGCTCTGTCATGAACAGCTCCGCCGCCGAGGGCAGGGCATCGGGTCTCCACGCCATGGGTGAGTCCTCCTCCGGCCGCAGACGCCATCTCAGCGTAGGGGCGGCCTCGTGCCACACGACCCGGCCCTCGACTCGGGGCGCGCGGCGCGCTCGCGGCGCGCCCCGTGGCACCAGACCTGGCCCAGGCGCGTCACGCCGACCCGAGCGGCCCGATCGCCGGCCACCGCGCAGGCATCGTTCCCGCCGGGGCGGCGAATGACGGCGGGGCGACGCGCACCGGAGCGATGCCCGGCCGTTACGGTATGGGCCGACGCCTCGACCTCCCCCGGAGCCACACCACGACCATGGGCCTGTTCCGCGACACCAACACGCTGGATCGTCCGTTCGCCCGCAACGAGATCGTGATGGCGACCGAGGACCTCCCCGGCGTCCCGGCCCGGACGACCGGCAAGGTGAAGGTCGTGAACGGCGTCACCTGGCGGCGCTACTGGGTCTTCTTCGAGAACGGCGTCCACCTCGGTTCCCTCGACAGCCACGAGTTGGTGCGCCCCGAGGACTGGGGCCACTTCCTCGCCGCCCGAGCCGAGCGCGAGGCCGCAGCCGCGGCCGCCGCAGCGGCAACCGCAACAGGCGCCGACGACGACACCGCAGCCGCAGCCAGCGCCGACGACGACAGCCCCAACGCCCGCCTCCGCGCCATGGTCCCCGAGTACTTGCTCGAGAGAAGCGCAGCAGCCAGAGCCCGCCTCAGCGCCTGAAGCCCGCTACTCCTACACCAACGTCACGAGCTTCGAGATCACGCGCCGCGAGCGGATCGCCGAGGTGCCAGCGTTCGCCAGCGATTTCGCGGCCGCCGGAAGCGTCAAGGGCCGCTCGTCCAGGGACGACCCCCAAGGCTGTCGCTCTGTGCTAGCTGCCCAGCCGCCGCCGGTCGTCCCCGTAACCCCACCGACACGGGACGACCTCCCCGGTCGTCACCACTAGGCGCCGAGCGCTGTGATCGGTACCACGGCCACGCCGTCGGGACGCTCGTAGACGTAGCCAGCGGGCGTAATGACCAGCAGCGCGGCGGGCGGGCCTGCCACAGCGGTGTCCACCGAGTCGGCGAACCTGCGCAGCGAGTGGGCCGCCGCGTCCACAGTCTCGGGGGAATGGGCGAGTTTCACCTCCGCGGCGATCCATTCTCCGCTGTAGCGTCGCCGGATGATGGCGTCCGCCTCGAGACCGTTGTCGAGGCGGCAGTGGTAGATGCCGCACTCATTGGCGTCACCGTAGATTCGCAGGTCGCGCACCACGAGCGACTCGAACAGCAGGCCGCATGCCTCCAGATCCGCCATCAGGTCGTCCGGGCCCGCCCTCAGTGCGGCCGCCGCCAGCGAGGGGTCGACGAGATGCCTCTTGGGCGACTTGGTGAGGCGCGCCCGCGAACGCAGGTGCGTAGGCCAGGCGACGAGATCCTCCAGCAGAAACAGTCGGGTGAGGGCGTCGAGGTAGCCGCGGACCGTCTGATGGTTGAGCGGGCTCTCCGGGTCAGCGTCACGAGCGAGTCGCGAGTTGGGCGCGGTCGTGGCGGTATTGCGCGCCAGCGACAGGAGCAACTTCTCGACAAGCAAGGGGTTTCGCCCGCGCCCGCTCTCGCCGTTGACGTCCAGCCGTCGGACTTCGTCCAGATACTCCCGGAGACGGTCCCCGGCGAACCGTGGAGACTGCCCCAACAGCCAGGGCCACCCTCCGACGCACAGCGCCTCGATCACGTCGTCGAAGGTTGCGTCACTCGCCCCGGCGGCTCCGGGCGCGCCGCGCAGCAGCAGATCACCGAGCGCCACCGAGCCACTCGACAGGCCCGACTCACAGAGTGACATCGGGCGCAGCCTCACCCGCGCAATACGTCCCGCGCCCGAATGGCGGGTGATGTCATCGGTCGGGGCGGACGAGCCGGTGAGAATGAACCGTCCCGGCTCACTCGACCGGTCACAGGCATGGCGGACGTGGTTCCAGATCTCCGGCGCCAGCTGCCACTCGTCGAGCAGCCTCGGCGGCTCGCCGCGCAGCACCGCCGGCGGGTTCACGGTCGTGAGCCGCCGTGCCGTGGCGTCGGCATCGAAACGCACTGCGCTGCGGGCATGGCGCAGCGCCGCCCAAGTCTTGCCGCAACCCTTCGGACCTTCGACGAGCACGGCGCCGACCGACGCCAGGCGCTCGGCCACGGCGCGGTCCGCGAGGCGAGGCAGATAGCCCTCCGGGGTGAGGGTTCCGCCCTCTGATGACGGGGCTGTCGTCATGGCCGTCGCTTCCTGGGTGATCGCTCTCGCTCGAGCCCGCCGAGATGGTCGCTACATGGCGGCGCGTGGAACTCAGTGTAGCGATTACGGAGTCGTGAATGTAGGGATTCCGTGACGTTCAGTGTAGGGATTGCGGAGTTCTCAGTGTAGGGATTACGGGGGCGGGGTCTGCCGGGACGGTGCGATCACGCCCGACCGGCCACCGAACGAACGGCCGCTCCGAACTCGCGTCCGAGCGGGTCAGGCGACGGCGGCTACCTGGACGGTTCGGCCGGTCTTGGCGGACTCGGCTACTGCGAGGGCTCCGGCTAGGGCGGAGAGGCCGGCGGCTCCGTCGACGGTGGGGTGGCCGGTGCCGGCGATGGCGGCGCGGAAGCCGTCGGCGACGATCTCGTAGAGGTCGCGGCGGCCGGGGACCTCGATCTCGTTCGTCTCGCCGTTGGCGGTGCGCCAGAGCGTGCCGGCCGGTTCTTGGGCGAGGACGCCGACGCCTCGCACAGAGGCCTCGGTGCCGATGACCTCCACGCTGGTGGGGCGGTGGGTCACCGTGTATGCGTCGTGGGTCTGTACCGGGACGTCGTCGAAGCGCAACGCGGCCATGACCGCATCAGGTGGGCCGCCGTCGCCCGGAGCGGCCCACGGCCCTTGGCGGACCGCAATGGCCGCAGCCGCCGTGGCGGTGGTGCCCAGGACGGCCTGCGCCACCGAGACGCTGTGGGTGGTGAGGTCCAGGATGGCACCCCCGCCGACCGGGTCGTGCAGGCGCCAGGCAGGAGGCCGCTCGGAGATCATGATGGTGAAACCGAGACGCACCGCCAGCGGCACCCCGAGGGAACCGGACGAGACGAGCCGCTGGATCGTGCGGAGCGTTTCGGCGCCGGGGAGATGGTGGTTGATCGCCAGCACGACCCCGTGACGCTCGGCGGCGTCGATCATCCGGCGGCCGTCGGCGACGGTCAGCGCCATCGGCTTCTCGCACAGCACATGCTTGCCGGCGGCGGCCATGGCGATGGTCTGGGGGGCGTGGCGCTCGTTGATCCCGGAGATGAAGACAGCGTCGACGCCGGGCCAGCCGCACGCCCGACCGAAGTCGTCGGTCGAATGAGCGATCCCGTTCGCTGCGGCGAACTCAGCGGCCCAGGCCGCCGCGGAGCTGTAGACGAACTCCACGGAGTCCCCGCCGGCGCGGAGCGCCGGCAGGACCCATCTCGCCGCGATGTTGCTGGCGCCGATGAGTCCCCAACTCAGCGGCGGGGCGGGATTCACCGGATGGCCATCGCGGCGGCTTCGAGGGTCTGACGTCGCCGCAGCCGGCGGCAGCGGCCCAGACGCCTCATAGGAACATGGCAGGATCGGCGTCGAAGGCCTTCTTGCAGCCGGGGGCGCAGAACCAGTAGTCGGCACCGGCGTGGTTGGAGTGGTACTTGGCGTCGGCCACCAGCACCGTCATGTTGCAGACCGGGTCGACCGCCGTCGCCGGCGCCTCGGGCACGGCCCCCCAGCGGGACAGCTCGCCGGAGGCTCGACGCGCCACCAGGTCGGCCATGATCGCCACCGCCAGCTCCCGGTTGCCGAGCCGCCCCAGGTCGAGTCCCGCCGGGGCCTGGATCCGGGCCAGTTCCTCCTCGGCCACTCCCCGGCCGCGCAGGTTCTCGGCCACCGCGTCGGCCCGCTTGTGGCCGGCGACCAGCCCCACATAGGCGGCGTCGGTGACCAGGGCCGCCTCCAGCGCCAAGTCGTCGTAGTGCCCCTGCGTCGCCACGACGATCGCCGACCCCACGCCCACGCCCAGTCCGGAGAGATCCAGGGTGGTGCGCACCAACTCGGGCAGCGGATGCTCGTCGGCAGAACCACCGTCATCGATCACGGCGACGTCCCACTCCAGCGCCCGGCCCATCAGCGCCAGAGCAGCAACGGCCGGCGAGCGGCCGATGACCACGAGCTGCGGGCGGGGCGGCACGGGTTCCAAGTAAACCTCCAGGGCACCGTCATTCTCACACGCCATCGGCACCGAGTACGTACCCCCCGGCCCAGCACCGACGTCCCCGGAGCCACAACCGGCTCCTAGGGTCGCCTCCTCCACCTCCACCGGAGCACCGGACGGATCCTCCACATCCCCCAGCAGCAGCAGCCGCGGCTCGCCGTCCAGCAGCGCCTCCCGCGCCTGAACCACAACCGTCGGCTCGGCACAAGCGCCACCCAGCCAGCCCCGAACGGTCCCGTCGGCCAGGATCACCGCCTTCGACCCCTGCTGCCCCGAAGAAGGCCCCCGCCGCCACACCACAGTCGCCAGCACGAAAGGCACCCGAGCCTCAGCCAGAGCAACCGCCTCCCGCAGCACGGACAGGGTCACCGCGCTAGCCCCGCAGCAACCCGACCGCGGAGGCCGGAGTCTGGATTCCGGCCTCCGCCGGAATGACGAACTGGGTTGGCCGCAGGCACACGAGGGACGCGATTTCGGGGGGACGGCGCCGGATCGATTTCGCCAGACGATCCGCCGACGGCCACCGGCGGCCCCGGCCCGGACACTGCGGACCCGACCGGACAACGCCGATCCCCGCTCGGACAGCCCCTTGTTACGAGGCCGATTCGAGGGCGTCCCAAACCCGGTCGGGCAGCACCGGCATGTCGATGTTGCGCACGCCGAGGTGAGCCAGGGCGTCGATGACGGCGTTCACGTACGCAGCCGGTGAGCCCACGGTTGCCGACTCCCCCACACCCTTGGCCCCGATGGGATGGTGCGGCGAGGGCACGCAGGTCTCCAGCAGCTCGAAGCGGGGGGTCTCCCAGGCGGTCGGCACCAGGTAGTCCATGAAGTTGGAGCCGATGCAGTTGCCGTCGTCGTCGAAGGTGATCCACTGCATGGAGCTCTTGGCGAAGCCCTCGGTGAGCCCGCCGTGGATCTGGCCCTCCACGATCATGGGGTTGATGCGCACGCCGCAGTCGTCCAGTGCCACCATCCGGTCCACCTTCCACACGCCGGTCTCGGCGTCCACCTCGACGACCACGATGTAGCTGCCGTAGGGGAACGTGAGGTTCGGCGGGTCGTAGTAGCTGACGCCTTCGAGGCCGTGCTCGAGGCCCTCGGGCATGTTGGTGTAGGCGGCGAAGGCCACGTCCTGGATGGTCACCGACCGCTCCGGGGTGCCCCGCACCGAGAAGGTGCCGGCCGCCAGGTCGATGTCGGCCTCGGCGGCCTCCAGCAGGTGCGCGGCGATCTTGCGCCCCTTGTCGGCCAGCTTGCGCGACACCATCGACGTGGCCCCGCCGGCGGTGGGCGTGGAGCGCGAGGCGTAGGTGCCCAGGCCGTAGGGCGTGTTGTCGGTGTCGCCGTGTACGACCTTGATGTCGGTCACGGGGATGCCCAGCTCACTGGCCACGATCTGGGCGAACGTGGTCTCGTGCCCCTGGCCCTGGGTCTTCACGCCCAGCTTCAGGATGGCCTTGCCGGTGGGGTGTACCCGCAGCTCGGCCGAGTCGAACATCTTCAGCCCGGCGATGTCGTAGGTGCGCGACGGCCCGGCGCCGACGGCCTCGGTGAAGTGGGCGATGCCGATGCCGATCAGCCGCCCCTCCTCCCGCGCAGCCGCCTGCTCGGCCCGCAGCTCCGCGTAGCCCACCTCGTCCATGGCCTTGCGCATGGCGGTGTGGTAGTCGCCGGAGTCGTAGGTGAAGCCGGTGGGCGTGGTGTAGGGGAACTGGTCGGAGCGGATGAAGTTCAGCAACCGGAACTCGGCCGGGTCCATGCCGATCTCGTAGGCCGCGGTCTGCACGAGGCGCTCGATGAGGTACGAGGCCTCGGTGATGCGGAACGAGCAGCGGTAGGCCACGCCGCCGGGCGCCTTGTTGGTGAACGCCCCCCGGCAGGTGACGTGCGCCGCACCGAAGTCGTAGGACCCGGTCACCACATGGAACAGGCCCGCCCGGAACTTCGTCGGCTGGGCGTCGGAGTAGAAGGCGCCCTGATCCGACAGAACGTCGGCTCGCAGCGCCAGGATCCGCCCGTCGTCGTCGAGCGCCAGCTCGCCGCGCATGTGGTAGTCACGCCCGAAGCCGGTGGAGATGAGGTTGTCGCTGCGCGACTCGATCCACTTCACCGGCGTGCCCAGCAGCAGCGAGGCCGCCGTGGCCACCACGTACCCCGGGTAGATGGGCACCTTGTTGCCGAAGCCGCCGCCGATGTCCGGCGAGATGATGCGGATGTTCTGCTCGGGCAGCCCCGCCACGATGGCGAACAGCGTCCGGTGGGCGTGCGGCGCCTGCGACGTGAGGTACACGGTGGCCTGGCCGGTGACGGAGTTGACGTCGGCCACGATGCCGCAGGTCTCCAGCGGCGCCGGGTGCGAGCGCGGGTAGAACGTCTCCAGCGCCACCACTCTGGCGGCGCTCGCGAACGCCGCATCGGTTGCGGCCTGGTCGCCGCTTTCCCAGGTGTAGGCCAGGTTGTCGGTCTGGCCCTCCTTCTCGTCGCGGATCACCGGGGCGTCGGCGGAGAGCGACTGCTGCGGTCCGGTGACCGCGGGCAGCATCTCGTAGTCCACCTCGATGAGCGTGGCCGCGTCGGCGGCCACGTACGGGTCGGTGGCGATCACCGCCGCCACCTCCTGGCCCTGGTAGCGCACCTTGTCGGTGGCGAGCACCGCCTGGGTGTCGCCCGACAGGGTCGGCATCCAGGCCAGGTTGTGGGCGTCCATCAACTCGCCGGTCACCACGGCGACGACCCCGTCGACGGCCGAGGCCGCGGCGGTGTCGATGCCGCGGATGCGGGCGTGCGCCACCGGCGAGCGGTGGATGGCCATGTGCAGCATGCCCGGCAGGACCACGTCGTCGAGGAAGTCGCCCTGGCCCTCGATGAGCCGGTCGTCCTCGCGCCGGAGGACGCTGTGTCCGATACCGCCGATCTCCGGCGGGGTGGAGAGGTCCGGGGTGGCGGTCATTGTGCTCTCCCTTCGGCCGCTGCGGCCTGAATGGATTTGACGATGTTCATGTATCCCGTGCACCGGCAGAGGTTGCCGGAGATCGCCCAGCGGATCTCGTCCTCGGTGGGGTCGTCGTTGGACTCCAGCAGGGCGGCCCCCACGAGCATCATGGCCGGCGTGCAGAAGCCGCACTGCAGGCCGTGGTTCTCCTTGAAGGCCTTCTGCACGGCGTGCAGCTGGCCGTCGGCCTTGAGTCCCTCCACGGTGGTGACCTCGTGGCCGTCGGCCTGGGCGGCCAGCACGGTGCAGGCCTTCACGGGCACCCCGTCGAGCAGCACGGTGCAGACGCCGCAACTGGTGGTGTCACAGCCGATGTGCGTGCCGGTGAGGCCCGCCGTCGTGCGCACGTAGTCCACGAGCAGCTGCCGCGGCTCCACGTCGTGGGACTGCGGGGTGCCGTTGATGGTGACGCTGATCTCCATGTCTGATCTCCTCCTCAGCCGGCCTGCGCCTGCGCCAGGGCCGCTTCGAGGCCCCGCCGGGCGTAGACCCGCACCACGTTGCGCTTCCATTCCGCCGAGCCCCGCACGTCGCTGCGCGGCTCGGATGCGGCGGCGGCCGCCTCGGCGGCGGCGGCGAACAGGTCGTCGCTCGGCGCCTCGCCCACCAGCAGGGCCTCGGCGTCGGTGGCCTTGCGGTTCACCGGCGCAACCGACGTCATGGCGATGCCGGCGGCGCTGATGGTTCCGTCGCCGTCGAGTTCGAGGTGGGTCGCCACCCCGACGGTGGCGTAGTCGCCGACCTTGCGCTCCAGCTTCATGTAGGCGCCCCCGGAGGCGCCCGACGGCACGGGGACGTGCACCTCGGTCACCATCTCGCCGGGGGCGAGGCTGTTGGTGAAGAAGTCCACGACGAAGTCGCCGATGTCGATGGCTCGTTCGCCGCCGGGCCCGGTCGCCACGACCGTGGCCCCCGTGGCCAGCAGCACCGAGTTCCAGTCGCCCTCGGGGTCGCAGTGCGCCACCGAGCCGCAGACCGTGCCCCGGTTGCGCACCAGCGGGTCGGAGATCCAAGGAGCGGCGGAGGCGACCGCGCCGCCGGGCCACTCCGAGGCCACGATGTCGGCGTGGCGGGCGGTGGCGCCGATGCGCAGGCGCCCGTCGGTCCGCTCCAGCGTGTCGAGGCCCGCGATCTCGTTGATGTCCACGAGCAGCGACGGGGCCGCGAACCGGAGCTTCAGCATCGGTATCAGGCTCTGGCCCCCGGCCAGGATGCGGGCGTCCTCACCTCCCTCGGCCAGTGCGTCGACGGCTTCGGCCACGGAGCGGGCCACCGTCAAGTCGAACGACGGCGGGTACATGGCAACCCCCTATCGAGCCCGCCGGAGCGGGCGTCAGTGTCCGGCGATACCCCTGGTGGCTCAGGCCGCCCGGCGAGGCCTCCAGTACCTGCGGACTGTAGTCGTTTTGTCCAGTGGGCGTGATCGCGGGGTGTGACGCCCAGGTGACGAGCCGGCGCAGTCTGCGGCCCGGCTGCGACGCGACGAGTGCGGCCGCAGCGGCGGGACGAGACGGGTGCGGAGTACGGTTGGGGAGACACCGGTGGGGCGCGCCCGCCGATCCCCTCCGGGAAGGACCCGCGCGGAGGGATCGCAGGGGATTCCTGACAGCGCGGCGACGTACAGGAGAGGGGAACAGGTGGCCGAGCACGTGACCGGGGCCGGAGCGCTGCTCGGCGAGTGCCCAGTTTGGGAGGGTGAGGCCGGGGTACTCTGGTGGCTCGACATCGAAGGGCGCAACATCCGTCGCTACGACCCGGCCGGCGACGCCGAGCAGGTCTGGCCGATGCCCGACAAGCCCGGCTCGATGGCCCTCTGCGGCGACGGGCGGCTGCTCGTGGCGATGCGCAACAGCGTCGGCTGGCTGGACCCCGGCGACGGATCGTTCACGCACTGGCTCGATCTTGAGCCGGGTCAGGCGTCCAACCGGATGAACGACGGGCGCTGCGACCGGGTTGGACGCTTCTGGGTCGGCAGCATGCACGATCCCGTCACCGAAGGGATCTTCACCGGGCAACTGCACCGGATCGACACGGACGGCACGCACATCGTGCTGCGTGAGGGCGTGGGCGTCTGCAACGGGCTGGCGTTCTCGCCCGAGGGTGACCGCATGTACTTCTCCGATTCGATGCGCCGCACGGTGTGGCGCTACCGCTACGACCCCGAGACCGGCACCGCCGACGATCCGGAGGTGTTCTCCGACTGGTCGGGGCTCCCGGGCGTGCCCGACGGCGCGGCGGTGGACGAGACCGGCTGCTACTGGTCAGCGTGCGCGTTCGGCTGGTCGCTCGCCCGTCTGACGCCCCACGGCGAGATCGACCGCATCGTGGAGTTGCCCGTGGAGGTCCCCACGATGCCGGCCTTCGGCGGCACCGACCTCGACACGATCTTCATCACGTCCATCGGCCCGGGAGGCAACTTTCCGCTGGAACCGGGCCAGCCGCAGGCGGGCGGCGTCTTCGCCGTCGACGCCGGCGTGAGCGGCCTGCCGGAGCCCCGCTTCGCCGCCGGAGCCTGAACGCCGACCGCCCCGCTAGGTTCACGCCCGGCGCGGCCGCGCGCCGCCGCAGCACGCCGCCGATCGACGAGCAGGAGAAGACATGGCCCGCTGGCTCAAGACAGGAATCGCCGAGGACCTCAAGCGCGCCCGCGATGACCAGGTCCGAGACACGGTGACGAAGATCCTCGACGACATCGAGCGCCGCGGCGACGAGGCGGTGCGGGAACTGTCGCTCCGCTTCGACAGCTGGGACCCGGCGGACTTCCGCCTCAGCGACGACCAGATCGCCGCCGCCCTGGAGGAGATCCCCGGCGAGACCCTCGACGATGTGCGCTTCGCCCAGACGCAGATCCGCAACTTCGCCCAGATCCAACGGGACGCCCTGCAGGATGTGGAGGCCGAGACGCTGCCAGGGGTGATCCTGGGGCACAAGAACATCCCCGTCGGGTCGGTGGGCTGCTACGTGCCCGGCGGCAAGTACCCGCTGGTGGCATCGGCGCACATGTCGGTGGTGACGGCCAAGGTTGCGGGCGTGGAGCGCATCGCGACCTGCGCCCCGCCGTTCCAGGGTCGTCCCTCCTCCGCCATCATTGCCGCCCAGCACCTCGGCGGGGCCGACGAGATCTACTGCCTCGGCGGCGTGCAGGCGGTCGGCGCCATGGCCCTGGGCACCGGCACGATGGCGCCGGTGGACATGCTGGTGGGTCCCGGCAACCCGTTCGTGGCCGAGGCAAAACGGCAGCTGTTCGGGCGCGTCGGCATCGATCTGCTGGCCGGGCCGACCGAGACGCTCGTCATCGCGGATGACACCAGCGACGGGGAGATCTGCGCCACGGACCTGCTGGGCCAGGCCGAGCACGGTCCCACGTCGCCGGCGGTCCTGCTGACCACCTCCGAGGAGCTGGCGGTCGCCACCATGGCCGAGGTGGAACGGCAGCTGGAGATCCTGCCGACCGGCGAGATCGCCGGGACGGCCTGGCGCGACTACGGCCAGGTGATCGTGGCCGACAGCGACACCGAGATGGTGGGCCTCGCCGACGACATCGCCTCCGAGCACGTGCAAGTCATGACGGCGGATCCGGACTGGTTCGCCGAGCGGCTCACGAACTACGGGTCGCTGTTCCTGGGCGACCGGACCAACGTGTCCTACGGCGACAAGGTCATCGGCACCAACCACACGCTCCCGACCCGCCGGGCGGCCCGCTACACCGGCGGGCTGTGGGTCGGCAAGTTCCTGAAGACCTGCACCTACCAGAAGGTGCTGACCGACGAGGCCTCGGTGCTGCTGGGCGAGTACTGCTCGCGGCTGTGCGCCCTGGAGGGCTTCGCCGGCCACAAGGAGCAGGCCGACATCAGGGTACGGCGGCTGGCGTGAGCGGCGACGGCGACGGGGCCAACTCGGGGAGCCTCCCCGGCCGCGGCCTGCGCCTGGACGGGCAGCAGGCGCTCGTGACCGGCGCCGGGCGGGGAATCGGCCGGGCGTGCGCCGAGGCGCTGGCGAAGGCCGGCGCGGAGGTGACGCTGCTGAGCCGCACCCGCAGCGAGCTGGAGCAGGCCGCGGCGGACATCGAGGCCAGCGGCGGGCGGGCCGACGTGCTGGTCTGCGACTGCACCGACGCGGCTGCCGTCTCCGAGGTGATCGGGGGGGCGCCCGGCCACTGGGACGTGCTCGTCAACAACGCCGGCACCAACCGGCCGCAGACCTTCCTGGAGGTCACCCGCGAGGCGTTCGAGGCGGTGATGCAAATCAACGTCACCGCGGCCTTCTTCGTGGCGCAGACCGTGGCCGCCAAGATGACCGCCGGCGGCGAGGGCGGCAGCATCATCAACATGTCCTCCCAGATGGGTCATGTGGGCGGGGCGCGGCGCTCGGTGTACTGCACCTCCAAGCACGCCATGGAGGGCATGACCAAGGCCATGGCCATCGACCTGGCGCCGCACCGCATCAGGGTCAACAGCGTGTGCCCCACGTTCGTGCTGACCCCCATGACCGCCGCCTACTTCGAGGACGAGGCCTTCCTCGCCGACACCCTGGGGCGCATCCCGCTGGGCCGCCTCGCCCAGGTCAACGACGTGACCGGCGCCGTCGTGTTCCTGGCCTCGGACGCCTCGGCCATGATCACCGGATCGGCCCTCAAGGTCGACGGAGGCTGGACCGCCGTCTGAGGCCCGCCGATTGCCGAGCGGCCCTGCGACGGCTGCATCAAGAGGTCTGTCTAACATTGTCTATCGCTATCTAACAAAATCCAGTAGACATTGTTAGACTGCTCGGATGGACCCGGCATGGCAGGTCAGGTCGGGCGCGGGTCAGTTGGGGCTGGCGGGTTGAAGAGCCGCTTGATCCAGGACAGAAAGTCCTGCACTGTCTGATTGGCGGGGTCGAGGTCGCGGGACGCTATTCCGAGCCAGATCGGGCGTGGGCGTTCCTGTGCGGCGAGCCAGGCATGCACCTTCGCTCTGGTCGTTCTGTTGGGCGCGAAGCGGCGGTGCTCGTCGGGGATGTCGTCAATGTAGGTCTCCGCTCGAGGCCAGATGGGGTCGCCCGTCGGGATCATCAGCGCCGCAAAGTCCTCGATCTCGCCTCGCCGTTCGTTGTTCGGCATGATCCAGACGCCAACTCGGATGTCGCCGGGGATCACGGTGCCGCCCGGGTCGGCGGCCTTCGGGGCGAAGACGCCAGCGCTGTGCAGCCGGTCGGCGATCGACCGCCATCTGGCGACAGGGCTCGAGTCCGCGTCGACGACGATGCCCAGAGCTTCCAGTCCTCGTGCCCCGAGATGGTTCCGGATGGACTTCAGCAGCGCGTCGATGCCGCCCTTTGGCTCCGTCGCGAAGTTGCGGTCGAGCCCCTCCCGGTCGCAGAGGCGGCGGATTACGTGTTCGTCGTCGTTGCCTTCGACGAGCAGAACGCGAGTGACCGCGTCGGCTGGCGCGGGCACGTCAGCGGAGTTCGATCTGTTGGTCGGCGGCGACGGTGAGCATCTCCTCGTCGTACTCGACGGCTCGGAGCGAGTCTCCGCAATGTTCGATGCGGACGGCCCGCCCCTCCACATGGTCCAACTCGGCGGAGGCGCTAGCGAACCCGGTGATGCAGTCCCAGTTGTGGGTCGTGGCCAGGACTTGGACGTTGTTGTCGGCCGCGGTCTGGAGGATCATGCGCCAGTAGTCCTCCTGGAGCAGGTGATGGATCCCGTTCTCGGCCTCGTCGATGAGTAGGAGCCCGTCTCGGCTGTTGGCGAGCGCCAGCGCCGCGGCGAGAATTCTGACCGCGCCGTCGCCGAGGTTGCGAAGAGGCACCGGGCGCTCCTCCCCCTTCAGCTTCACGATCGGCGTCGAGTCTCTGCTCATACGACCGCTGCCGCCGATGAACGCGACGCGCTCCACGCTCGGACCGTGCACGATCCGCAACGCCTCGATCGCCCTTTCCTCGTCCGGGCCGAGGGCGACGCTCTCCCAATGGTCCCGCATAATCCGGTCATCGGCAGCGGCGGGGCCGATCGACACGCATTTGATCGCGGGCGGGAAACCGTCTGTCGCGAAAGAGCGTCGCTGCCCGAAAGTGCGCCCGGGACGTAGGGGACGATACGAAGTCGGGGCCTCGGGGCTCGGCACAGGAACAACCATGCGCTCGGTGCCGATCGTGACCAAGAGCGCCAGGGCGTCCGACTCGCTCAGCCGGACGGGGAGCCGCGGGTCCTCGGTCTCCAGCAGGTCCTCGAGGGCTCGCATCTCCAGCTTCATCGGTGGCGCGGAGCCGTTGGGGCCGATCACCACAGAACCCTCCGAAGGGTCGGAGAACCACCCGAAGAGTCGCCTATAGTCGGGAACGGCTAGCCGCCGCGCCGCGTCCTCCTCGTCGGGAACCGCCGTCACGTCGCCGCGGGCTTCGAGGATCGATTCGCACACCGCCGCCGAGGCGCGCCCCGCGTAGAGCTGAACCGCTTCGAGGACCGTCGTCTTGCCGGCACCGTTGAGCCCCGCCAACAGAGTGACGCGCCCCAGCCGTCCGACCGAGAGATGACAGATCCCGCGGAACCCCGAGATCGTCAGATCCGGCAGATGCAGGCCCCGATCGGTGCCGCGCCTAGCCACAGGTCGCCTCCTTCTGCTCCGGGACGCAGTTCACGCTCAAGGCTAGCGGCCCCGGCACCGACGCCGAGGAAACCGGCGGCAAACCCGCGAACCCCAACCGCGGAGCGAGAGCGCCCTGTGCCGCCACAATCGACCGCGTGCTCCTCGCCCTGTTTATCGGCCCGCTCGGCCGCGGGCTGCTGGCTTTCGGCCCTCGCTGGAATGACAATTGGGTGGCAGCGCGTGCTGCCAGCGAGAATTCAAACACTGGCGTCCGCGGCCAGCAGCACTTGGCCCCAGGCCAGCACCGCCCGGTTCACCGTGGGCCAGTCACACCTCAACTCGGCTTCCACATCGGTGACCGGGCGCGCGTCGCGGCCCACCGCGACGGTCGCCCAGCGGCCCGCACGGGACGTGAGCCCCGACCGCGGCGGCACAATCCGCTCGTCAACCTCGCCGAGCGAGGCGACCCCACAACTCGACGACGGGCACCGCCAGCGCTACTTGTGCCACACCAACCGCACCGGACGCCCGAAGGCGGGCAGGTCCACCAACCGCACCGGGCTGGCGCCCTTGGACCACACCGCCCCACCGCAGCCACCACAGGACGGCGGCGCCGAGTCCGGATTTGCACCGGCAGCGGCCCGGCAGGCTCGTCGTCGACGCCGAGGACTTCCACCTCGCCCAGACCGACCACCAGTTCACAGATACGCGTAGGGTTCTCCTCCACCGGGGGCCTCCTCCGATTCGGTGTGTGTCAAACCCGATTCTGGAGGCCCCACCCCCGCCATCGCGGACCCAGTGCCCGCTCAAAACCGAAGAGCCAGCAATCTCTGCGGTCGCTGGACTCACCGCCCGCTAATTCTCGACGCTCTCAGGCCGTGAAGAGAGGATAAAGAACCAATGGGGCACAACGGCTCGACAAGACCCGCTCCGCCAGGTTCGCCCTTTCACCTCCAACCCACGGACTTGGAGTTGGCGATATCGCAAGCCGCGGACGACCTCAAAATCACGGCGTTCGGCCAGCGCGTCCGTGCCACTCTCCGGCGCAACCGCGCCGCAGAAGGCAACGCCGCCCTACCACATGCGTCATACAAGGACGTTGTGGGGCCAGACCTCGTGCGCGAACTCAATGCCCTGTGGTTCTTGGCCGCCTCGGATACGCCCGACGTTGCAGCCCCGACACGCCTAGATCGAGAACTCCTCGGCCTGCTGGAAGGCCACGTAGACATTGCCAGAGCGATCGTCGCGCGCTTGTGGGACAGCCGACTCGACGACTTTGCAGCATCGTTCGTCGACTACGACAACGTGCCAGTCCCACTCTGCCCGATGTACTGGAACGCGAGAGATCTCATTGGCAACGCCGATTCGGCATTTCCTCGACCTCTGACCCAGATCGTCGAACGGCTCAAGATGGAACTGGCCAAGTCGCCACCCATGCAGGCGTCCCTCGACCATCTCGATCAGGTGTCCCCCACATACCTGCGGCACCTCCACGCCAAGAAACAGCGCTTCATCGAGGAGTCGCCATGCCGGCCCGACGAGACGGTCGCGGAATGGGCGGACCGACTACAGGCCTTGATCCAGGATGCAAGATCAGAGGTCCCGCCGGCGCTCCTGGCGCTCAACCAGCTCATCCACGTGACGGTGATATGCCTGGTGTCCCTCGCCGTCTGGGACAACAGGGCCCGCCCCGACGATGTTTCGTCGTGTCAACCCTCGCTCGCGGAAGCCGCGCCGGCGGTGCCTGACGACGTCGCGCCCAAGCCGGACGTCGACCGCGGGAGGTCGCCGGACACGGCGATCCCTGAGAGCTACGAACTGACCGTGTCGGCACTCGAACTCATGTTCCCGCCCCTCGACGCGGCAATCCGCTTCTACGATGGCGCACGCCTCCGCAGCATTGCGGTCGTCAAAGGAGCGTCCATCTCCGGCGCAAGAGGCAGAATCGTCGATGCCCGCGTGACAATCGCTCCGTTCGCGTCATACGAGACGGAGCCGGCGGGGAGTAGTTAGCGATGGAGGGCTGGTGTATCGCCATCGCCCAGGAGACCCCCGAGGGTCCCCCCACGTTCTCATCCGTTCGCCCGCTGTCCGACGATGAGCACCGACGATTGGAATCCGTGATCCGCACCCTGTGCGAGAAGCTGGGTCGTACCTCATGGCATGTGCTGCAACAGAACCATCACGCCTTCTGCACGATCGAGCAGGCGCTCTCGGATCCCGGTGACGGCCCATTCGCCGGACACCAACCTCAACCGGAGTCGCTGCAGATTGCCGTCACAACAGCGATCGTGAACTTCCTCTCGTCGATGCACATGTACCTCGAGCACACAGAGCGCCACCTAAAGCAGGCCGACAAGGCTGACGGCGGGGACAGAGCGACCTCGTGGCAGGCCGCCCGACACGCCGAACACGACGACTACTTCGCGTACAGGTTCCTCTACAAGTTCCGCAACTACGTTCAACACGTGGGTCTGCCATTGCATGCGTTGAATATCGACCACGCCTTGAAGGACGCCGACGACATTGCCGAGCGGGTCTTGAGGGGCGAGCCACCACTAGTCGATGGCGAGACCTCCCACGCCAAGACCATCTCGATCGCGTTGCGGGTGGTGCCGTCAGAACTCCTGCGGGAGTTCAAGACCGGCAGACACCTCAAGACGGACCTCGAGTCTCTCACGACCGACATCGACCTCTCCGAACAGATCCACGTCGGAATGGAATGCTTGACTCGGTTGGAGTCCGCGTTCCAGGAGGCGTTCAGGCCAGAACTCTCACGCTGCGTCACCGAATACGCCGAAATCGTCGGAGAACTGGACGCCTACGAGAGCCCTCCCTTCCTAATGCACGTCGATCAGGAGCAGCCGTACCTGACGCTACAACTGAGTGACCTGCAACTTGCGAGATTCTTGTTGGCAACGCAACTCACGACCGCCCCGACGACCTAGTCGCCAAGTGGCTAACCGGCGCGCGCAGCGGGCATGTGTCCGGGACGACTCACCTGAGCCTACGTGGTGCCCGACCCCGGGTCAGTCTTCCGCGCAGAACCCCGGTGACGGTGGCGACGAGCGCCCAGTTGAGGTTGCCGAATCTCCGCGTCTTGTCAGGCAAGGGGGTTCGGTTATCCGTCCCGTGCCGGGGCCGACCAATATGGCCTTTGGTCTAGTGTCAAAGGTGGTGTGCCTTGGGTTCCGCGCAGTCAGCTTGCTGGAGTCCCGAGAGATTGTGGAGGATTCGACTGCCTCGGCGGCACCGATTGTTTTTGCCCTTGCTGCATGACGCCGTTCAGGGTGCACCCACCGACAGCGCCAGCACAGTCAGATCCGACACCAACGGCCTCCGCCCCGGTTCTCGCTTTCGGTTCGGGCGGATCAGCCTGAACAACGAGGATTCAGCGCCGGATCGAGATCACACATTTCTGGCGCGACTTCTACCGAGACTTCTACCCGACGCTGCCGCACGGAACAGCACGCATTGGCACGCATGCACACGGGCGACGCCTTGAATCCCCTACTCAGCGGCACTATTCCACACGCAGCCGCACGCTCTCACACGGCACCCGTCCGGCTCATAACCTGAAGGTCGGAGGTTCAAATCCTCCCCCCGCCACTGAGAAATCCCAGGTCAGAGCGACGCTCCGGCTTGGGGTTTTGCTCGTTGGCACCGGATCTCTGTCAGATTTTCTACCGGAGCCAACCCGCGACACGGGTACCGGAACTTGACATCGGCTCGCCCGCGCCGCAGGTGGGGGAGTTTTTCTTGATCGGCGGGAACCGGGGTGGGTGCGGGTTCGTCTGAGTGGTGATGACTATGGTGTTTCGCGACCGCCGGGTTGGCGTGTGTGCCGCGCTGGTTGGTGGGGATCGCCGACGTCCACTGGCAGAGCCGGCCGAGCCCGCCGAATAGGCGGATTGCCGCAGTTCGGCTGGGAGGGTTCGTGGCCAACTCGACGGGTGTGGGGCTGGTCGTGGTGGTTGTCGGGCTGGTCGCGGTGTCGTGCGGCGGCGCAGCAGCGCCGGATGCTGACAGCGGCGGCGAGGTCACGGTGATCGAAGAGGATGCCGGGGAACCCCAGGAAGGTGGGGAAGTATCGGTGCCGGTTGGGCGGGCCCCGAGCCCTCACGGTCCGTTCAGAGCGGTGTCTGTGGGCAGCTTTGATGCGTGCGGGTTACGCAGTGACGCCACGATTGCTTGTTGGGGTTCTGGCCCGAGTGGGCCGGAGATCGATGTGCTGGACGAGACGTTCAGTTCGGTGGCCGCCGGCTGGAGGCATTACTGCGGGCTGCGCACAGACGCCACGATTGTCTGCTGGGGCAGCAGCCATCACGGAGCAGCCGACGCGCCCGACGGGACCTTCAGCGCCGTGTCGGCGAGTTGGGACGCTTCGTGTGGGCTGCGCACGGACGCCACGATTATCTGCTGGGGCTCGAACTGGTTGGGCACAGCGGACGCGCCCGACGGGGCCTTCGGTGCGGTCTCCGCCGGCTGGGCGCATTCGTGCGGGCTGCGCACAGACGCCACCATCTCGTGTTGGGGCGACAACGACGACGGCCAGACCGACGCCCCCGACGGGACCTTCAGTGCGGTGAGTGTCGGCGCGGACCATTCGTGTGGGCTGCGCAGCGACGCCACCGTTGCCTGCTGGGGCAGCAACGAGTACGGCCAGACCGACGCTCCCGCGGGGACCTTCACCGCCATCAGCGTCGGCGAGCTGCATGCGTGCGGGCTGCGCGCCGATGCCTCCGTTGTCTGTTGGGGCGATAACTACTGGGGCCGCGCGGACCCGCCCGAGGGGACCTTCAGCGCCATCTCCGCCGGCCTGTACGACACCTGCGGGCTGCGCACAGATGCCACCATCGCCTGCTGGGGCAAGCTCTATGACGCGGGAGTCGTCCCCGACGGGGCCTTCAGCGCCGTCAGCGCCGGATCCGACTATTGGTGCGGCGTCCGCGCCGACGCCACCGTTGTCTGCTGGAGCCACGACGGCGAGCGAGAAATGCTCGACTTCGGTGAGGCAGACCCGCCTGCGGGGTCCTTCAGCGCCGCCGCCGCCGCCAGGGACCACACCTGCGGGCTGCGCACAGATGCCACCATCGCCTGCTGGGGCGCTGACGAAGTGGTCACCGAGCCGCCCGAGGGGACCTTCGCCGCCATCACCGCCGCCAGGGACCACACCTGCGGGCTGCGCACGGACGCCACCGTCGCCTGCTGGGGCGCTGACTCCCGGGGCACCGAGGACCCGACCCCCGAGCCGCCCGAGGGGATCTTCGCCGCCATCAGCGCCGGCGAGTTCCACACCTGCGGGCTACACACAGACGGCACCATTGCCTGCTGGGGCGACGCCGACATGGCCCCCGAGCCGCCCGAGGGATCCTTCGCCGCCATCAGCGCCGCCAGTGACCACACCTGCGGGCTGCGCACGGACGCCACCGTCGCCTGCTGGGGCAGCAATGACTACGGACAGACCGACCCGCCCGAGGGGACCTTCGCCGCCATCAGCGCCGGCACGTTCCACACCTGCGGGCTGCGCACCGACAACACCATTGCATGCTGGGGTTACAACGACGCCGGGAACGTTCCCGACGGTACCTTCACCGCCATCACCGCCGGCCGACTCGAAACCTGCGCGCTGCGCGCCGACCGAACCCTCCAGTGCTGGCGCGCCCTACCCGACGGCGTCCACGCCACAATCGCCGACGGCCACCGGGACAAACGCGGCATCGGAACCAATCGAGCCACAACATGACACCGACAGACCAACCCACCACATCGCCACCGCCGAGAGTCAAGCAAGCTGGAAGCAGCCCTCGCGGCGGCCACGGATAGACGACGCGGCAAACCTACTGTTCGACCTTGGCTTGCTCCCGGGAGCATCCACCCATAGCGAGAAGCGAAGCCGCCGGATTGGGCGGTCGAGTCACCTGGTTGAGTTGCGTGCGGCGATTCACTGCGTGACATCCAGGTTCAGTGGGAAGGACTCGATCTGCCCTGTTCGAGACGAGTAGTAGGCCTGACGGAAATCGAATTTTGCTCGACCGGCGGCAATGCACTTGCTCTTGATCAGGTCGATGGTGGCCAACTTGTCATCGTCGGACGTGGTGATTCCGAAGATGATGCCCTTGAGCGCCGGGAAGTCGTAGGCCATTGTCAGTTGGTCTTCGGGCAGGGTGTCGCTGAGCAGGCTGTAGGTCACGAGGCGGTGTTCTTTCTCGTATGACCATTCGTTGGTCTTGGTGCAGGCGTCCCGCCGGTACTCGGACCACAGGGCATCCCTCCAGTCACCGATGTCCGCGTGGGGAGCCATGTGCGCGGCGACAGCAGATGTATTGCCGTCCTCGTCGGTGAACCAGACTGTTCGCGCGGAGGCTTCGGGCAGTCTGCTGATGCGGGCGAAGAAGTCGACTTCATCGAGCGACTCGACGTATCGCACTCTCTCGAAGTGGATCCGGTCGGCACGGCGCGACCGCTGAATCGTGGGTTCATCGCATCCGACGCCGTCGGCGCCTTCGTGAAGTGTCAGCGAGGGCCCGTACTCGTCGTTGTCCACTGCGAAGACCAGACAGACCCCGTAATGCCCATCCGCGTAGTGTGCCCACTGGGCGCTGTTGCTGTAGCTCTCCGTGAAGCACGCCGCGTACCACCGGGGTCCGACGGCGAGCGACAACTGCTGCACATACCCATGCGGAAAGTCGGTGAGAAGAAAGCTGCGATTCCGCTCGGTCACGCTGGTGCACGGGCGAACGACTGCCATCTTGGCCTCGACGCGACACTTGGCCACTACCTGCTGCGTCACTTCGAACCCCCCTCGGACAAGCGCCTCCTCGTCTGTGAGTTGTTCAAGGAGATCAAGGAGCGCGCGCAGAGAACTCGGCAGCGCGGACGACAGGTCCACATCCGCTGGTCCTCGCTCCTGCGGACCGTGCTCGATGTGGCTCCTGTGGATCGCCGCGACTGCGTGGGCGTGAATGCACGACAGGTAGAACTCCAACTCGTCGCTTCGAGCCGCTCGTCCGAGACCACCTAGCCGAGATGCGATCCCCATGAGATCGAACTGCTCATTGAGATCGCGCCAGATCTCGTTCAAGAGGTCGACGTACTCCTGGGACAGCGGGTCGTCCCAGCGCATGTTGATCGGGATGTCAGAAGCACCAACACGTCGGTTCGGCTCGCTCAGCCGCAGAAGGAGGTAGATGTGGTGCAAGCAGTTCACGTAGTGGCGGAACAGGTTCGTCCACGCGATCGTGTCCCCACGCCACACGAACCCGCGGATCGGCTCCAGCGGATCGTTCAGCTTCGCAGGCTCCGCGAAATAGATCGTCTGCGACACCAGCTCAGCGCGATCGCCGAGCAGTCGATCAACCGAGCGAAAACGGTAGATCTCATCCATGGGCACGGACCGATCGGGTCATCGGCTAGGCGCTGGCTCCGATGCGGATGGGGATGGCGGTTTCTGTGTCGCCGTCGTCGAAGATGGCGAGGATTTGGAGTCGGGCGCCGAGGCTGTCGAGGTAGCTGCGCAGGGTTGACACTTTGACGTCTTCGCCGCGTTCGAGTTGTGAGACGGCAGGTTGGCTGATGCCCAGTTCGGCGGCGAGGTCGGTCTGGGAGCGTTCGAGGGAGCGGCGCAGTTCATAGAGGCCGATCTCTGCGAGGGTGTCCAGCCGCAGGGCGGCGAGGCGCTCGGCGGCGCCGGGCCGCGCGGCAACGCGGTCGTGAAGATCTCGGTATGACGTTGTGTTTGGCATTGTGCTGCTGTCCATTCGTGTGTTGTCTTGTGTCTAGGTCTCGTCATCGAGGAGCCCTTCTGTTCGTAGTTCCTCGAGGTGGATGTGGTAGAGGTCGTCGGCTCGGGGGATCGCCCAGTCGTGCCACTCGTTCCAGCGGCCCGACTTGTCGCCGCCGAGCAGGAGGATGGCGTGGCACCGCGGGTCGAAGGCGAAGAACACTCGCAGTGCGCCGGCCTTGGACACGCGGAGTTCTTTCATGTTGGCGTGTCGTGACGAGGTGATCTCCCCGACGACGGGGCGGCGCAGGCTCGGTCCGACCTCGGCGAGCAGCATCACCCGGTCGTCGAGGGCTTCCTGCTGCTCGGGAGTCAAGCCGTCCCACCACTCGCCGAACTCGTCGGTGAACTCGACCTCCCACACGCCAACCATTATAAGCTAGATCTTGTAGAAGCGCGGGCTTATGGTTCTGATCACTCAGCGGTTAGACAGTCGGTCCAGCGGCCCTGACCTCGTAGCGCTCTTGGAGGAGGTCGCCGCCTTCGACGCCGGCGACGGTGCGTCCCAGTGCGGTTCACTACGCTCAAGAACCTTTGGGAACGTATCTGAGGGCGATCGTCAGTTGGTGATGTAGTCCGCCCAGCGTTGTAGGACTTCTCGGCGCCGCTCAAGGAGGTCTGATCGCATGTAGGCGGCTTCGACGCCGGCGACGGCGTGGCCGAGGACCTGTTCGGCGGTCTCGCGGGGCACGCCGTCTTCGGCCATCCAGCTTCGCAGGGTTGCCCGCAGTCCGTGGGGTGTGCCGCGGATGTCGAGTTCGCGGCACAGTTTGGACAGTGTCGCGTCCGATGCTGCTCGGCCGGTGGGGGATGGGAAGATGAGCGCGTCGGCATCAGGGTTGGCGTTTGCGTGGTCGCGGGCTTCGGCGATCACTCGCAGCGCCGCTGTCGAGAGAGGTACCCGCATTGGCCGGGCGGTCTTGGTGCGCTCGGCGGGGATCTCCCAGACCGCTGTGTCGGTGTTGATCTCGTCCCATGTCGCCTGCCGGGCTTCGCCGGAGTGGGTGCCCGTGAGGGCGAGGAGTTCGTAGATGGCCTTGGTCGACCACCAGGCGCCGGAGGCTCGCACGCGACGGATGGCGTCGCCGACCTCGGATGCCGGCAGCGCCTTGTGGTGCTGGACGACGCCGTTGGGTTTGGGCAGGGCGGCTCGGGCTGCTTCGGTTGCGTCGCGGTCGGTGAGGCCTTCGGCCATCGCCCACCGCAGCACGGCGCGGATGCGCCCGAGGGTCTTGCGGGCCTGTTCGTGGCGCTTGAGCCAGATCGGGCCGACGATGGCGAGAACGTCCGCGGTGGTGACCTCGCCGACGGGCTTGTTGGCAATGGTGGGGTAGACGAAGCGCCCGAAGGTGCGGTGCCAGT
This sequence comes from bacterium, assembly GCA_026708055.1. Lineage (NCBI taxonomy): Bacteria > bacterium. The sequence goes on from JAPOVS010000038.1 coordinate 118,016, forward strand.
GGTTGGTGGTGCGGGGGTTGCGCCAGCCGTCGGCGTGCAGGGCGATGGTCTTCTCGGCGGCGTGTTCGAAGGTGACGGCCCGGTTGCCGCGGGGGTCGCGGCCCTGGGCGAGCGTTTGGCGGTTCTCGAATGCCTTGGCGCGGGCGTCGGCGAGGGAAACGATGGGGTAGGCACCGAGGCCGATCATGACCGGCCGGCGGTTGATGTAGAGGCGCTGGCTCCAACTCTTGCTGGTGCGCCCGTCGGCCGCGGGCTTAACGAGCAGGCTGAGCCCGTGGCCGCCGCGGCCGCCGCCGTAGCGGCCGGGATGCTTGATTTGGCGCACGAATGTGGCGCTGAGCCTGCTGGGCCGGTCCACGGTTATGCTCTCGGTTATTACATATTGTTCGGGATGGTCGTGGAACAGTCTAGACGGTATCAGCTACGAAAGTGGCGTTGAACTGGGATAATGATCATCGCTCCGGACAGTCTCGGACACTGTCGGACCCCATTTCTGTACCCCCCTCGGCGCCGTCGTGTTCCTGGCCTCGGACGCCTCGGCCATGATCACCGGATCGGCCCTCAAGGTCGACGGAGGCTGGACCGCCGTCTGACAGCCCCGCGGTCAGCTGCTGTATCTCCTACCGGTCCCAGAGCCAGTCGAGGTCGGAGAAGGCGAGTGCTTCGCGGAAGCCTGCGATGTTGTCTCGGACGTTGAGGATGAGGCACCGGTCGCCGCGCCCGGCCCCGGAGCACCTCGACGGGGACGGAGTTGCGCGGGCGCTGACGGGGGTGTTAGCCTGCCCCGGCATTTTGTCCGCAGCCGCTCTCGTCGAGATGAGGAGGCAGGTTCATGTCCGTCGTGTCGAGGTTCGTTCAAGGACCCCCCCCCCCCAGCGTTTAGGTTCTGATCGCCGCCTTCGCGGCCTGGCAGCGCTGCTCGCCGGCCTGGTCGTGGCCTCGGGCGCATTGGTTTCCGCCCCCACCGCTGCCCAGCAACCCGAAGACTCCGACGCCGCGGTGGTGCGCATCGTGGCCCGCAAAGGCGCCGACGGCCGCGTCGAGTTCGCCCTGCAACAACGCCACGACGACACCTGGGGGCAACGACAACTGCCCCGCTCGCGGTTCTTCCCCACCACCGCCCCCGTCGACCGCTGGCTCACCAGCAGCCCCCTGAACCTCGACGCCGCGGTGGTGCGCATCGTGGCCCGCAAAGGCGCCGACGGCCGCGTCGAGTTCGCCCTGCAACAACGCCACGACGACACCTGGGGGCAACGACAACTGCCCCGCTCGCGGTTCTTCCCCACCACCGCCCCCGTCGACCGCTGGCTCACCAGCAGCCCCCTGAACCTCGATGACCGGCCCGCGACCACCCCCGCAACGAAGCGCTACACCGCCATCACAGTCGGCTTCCATCTTTCGTGCGCGCTAGACAGCGACGGCGCCATCACCTGCTCGGGCGACGACGACAGCCACAGCGCAGTGACCGACGCGCCCACCGGCCGCGGCTACACCGCCATCTCAACCGGCGGGGACACAAACTACTTCACGATGCCAATGGACGACTACGAGGGATTTTCCCACTCGTGCGCGCTGGACCGCGACGGCGCCATCACCTGCTGGGGCGGCAGCAGAATTTTCTGCGGCTTCGCCGCCGATAGCGGTCCGACCTGCTCGCGACGAGCGACCAACGCTGGGACCGGCGCGCCCACCGGCCGCGGCTACACCGCCATCGCAACCGGCCGCGGCCACTCGTGCGCGCTGGACCGCGACGGCGCCATCACCTGCTGGGG
>JAPOVS010000039.1 GCA_026708055.1 bacterium
CCGCGGCGGCTTCGGCTGCTGCGTCGGCCGCGGTGGCGGCGCTGTCGGCGGCGGTGGCCTCCGATCGGGCCGCCTGCGCGTCCGAGAGCGCATCGGCGGCGGCGGCGCTCACCGCCGCCGCCTCATCGTCGCCGGTCTCGGCGCAGGCCGCGGCGAGGAGCAGGAGAACTCCGAACAGCAGAGAAGTACGGACGATTCGGGAGCGGTTCATGGTCGACCTCCTGACCGCTGCAAGCGCCTGACGGCCTCACTCCCCCGCGAGAGAATTCCCCTACCGGCAGATGCCGGGCCGCACTATAACCCTCGGCGGACCCTGGCTGCTGAGGCTCGTTCGGTCAGCCGTCGTGCGCCACGTGCGTGATGTCCAGCGGTCCCGACAGCATGCTGAGCACGACGTGGCCCTCCGATCGGGCAGGGCCGTGCACGGTGCCCGGCGGCAGGCAGAAGTAGGCGGGCGCCCGTAACTCCACGTCACCGTTGTGGTAGGTGCCCTCGAGGATGAAACCCTCCTGCAGCACGCTGTGCACCTCGGGGGCTGCGGTGCTCCACCCCGGCGGGGCCTTCACGAGCACGGTGCTGGCCCCGCTCTCGTCGTCGGTGCTGAGGACCTTGACGAGCAGCCCGCCGGGCACGGCCTCGCCGGTGTCGTCCCACAGGGTCTCGGCCGGCTCCCACTCCACGTCGTCCAGATTGATGCCCATCACGATCGGTCGGCCCATGGCGGCGACCCCCTCCCGTCTCCGAGTTCGGTCGTAGGTTGCTCCGGTTGATTCTCCCCGAAGCGGCGGCGTCCCGCTCAGCGCCGAGGATCACGCCGAGCCGGCGTCCCGAGACGAGGTCGTCCAACGGGTTCGGCCCCTCAGCCGAGGGAGTTCGCCAACCCGTCGCGGAACTGCGGCGCGGCCACGCCGATGAGAGCCTCCGCCCGCTCCCGCAGGCCGAGACCCGACAGGTCGGCGACGCCGTGCTCGGTGACGACGTACTGCGTGAAGTGCCGGGGAACGCCCACCGGAGCGGTCGGATCCAGTTGCGCCACGATGCGCGACACGTCGCCGCGGCGGTTCGTGGAGGGCATGGCGATGATGCTCTTGCCCCCGGGGGAGAGCCAGGCACCCTGCGCGAAGTCGTAACCGCCGCCCACGCCGCTCAGCTGCGCGCCGGCGAGATGTTCCACGTTGGCCTGGCCCATGAGGTCGACCTGTACCGCCGAGTTCACCGACACGAATCCCTCGAAGCCGGCGATCTGTGCCGGATCGAGGATCGTGTCGAAGGGATGCATCTCGAGAGCAGGGTTGTTGTCGGCGTAGTCGTACAGCGTCGCCGTGCCCATCAACTCCGCGCAGAGGGACGACGGCTGCCCGTCACGGACCGATCGGAGCTTGCCGGCGTCATCCAGCGCCGCGATGGCGTCGACGCCCATGCCGTAGATGCGCAGGTCGCCCACATCTGACGCGCACAGGTTCTGCAGCAGCGCCTCGGGAATGGCGCCGATACCGGCCTGCAGCGTCGTCCCCGACGGGATCAGCGCCACGAGGTGGTCCCCGATGGCCGCCGCGGTCGGGGTGACCGCCGCCCGGGCGTGCTCGCCGAGCGGTTCGTCCACCTCGGTGAGCCAGTCGATCTCGGAGACGTGCAGGCTCGCCTCGCCGGCGACCCGCGGCATCCGCGGGTTTACCTGGGCGATCACCGTTGGCGCCATGCGGGCCAGCGTCAACGGGTAGCTGGTCGAGGTGCCGAGGCTGCAGCGCCCGTCAGCGTCGGGAGGCGAGACGTGCACGACGGCCACGTCGAGCGGGAGGCGCCCGGTGCGGAACAGTTGCGACACCTGCGAGCCGCGGATCGGGAGGAATCGCACCGACCCGTCGGCGATGGCCGTCCGCACCGGGCCCATGACGTGCCACGTGGTGTAGGAGATGCCGTCGCGCAGGAACGGGTAGTCCGACAGCAGCAGGCCGCTGTAGACGTCGAGCCCGCGGAGCCGATCCGCCTGCCGGCCGATCTCACGCTCGATGGCGCCGGCGCCCCCGGCCCCCGGCGGCAGGACCACCGCGGAGGTCGGCTCGAGAGTTCCGACCGCTTCGGCGAGCGACACCCACCGGCCCATCGGGCGCCCCGTCGCGGTCCGGGGGTTCGCCGGCCTAGACCCGGCGCACCAGGGGGCTGCAGAACGAGAGCGTGGCCTGCTCCACGAAGCCGCGGTCCAGCAGCGAGTACTGCGGGATCGCCGTGATCGGCAGGAAGATCAGCCACATGAACGGGTTCGCCAGCCCGCAGCCCAACTCACCGGCGGCGGCGATGAGCCGGTCCTCGGCGGCCACCATCTCGGCGGGCGAGATGTCGCTCATGATGCCCGCCAGCGGCAGCGGCAGCTCGGCCAGGACGTCGCCGCCGCGGGCCACGACCTGGCCGCCGTTCAGTTCGATCACCCGGTTGATGGCCGTGGCCATCGACTCCGTGTCAGCGCCGATGCACACCACGTTCTCGTCGTCGGGTGACAGCGAGGTGGCCAGCGCCCCGTCGGTGAGACTGAAGCCCGACATGAAGGCGGTGGAGCGCGAGCCCGTGTCGTTGTAGCGCTCCAGGACCGAGACGTAGGACACGTCGATGGACGGGTCGGCCAGAACGAATCCACCCTCGATGGTCAACTCCACGTCCCGGCGCAGCCGCAGCGGGATCTCCGGTGGGATGAACATGGAGATGGCCTCCACGCGGCCGTCTTCCATGTCGGTGCGGAACAGCAGGTCGTCGGGCTCCACCGGCGTCAGCGAGAAGGTGCGGAGCAGCTCGGGCGGGCGTTCCGGCGGCGTCAAAGTCACCTGCAACGCGCCGCCGGAGGCGACGAGCTCGCCCCCGGAGTACACCGCCGACACCTCGAAGTCCGCCAGGTCCTCCACCAGGAGGATGTCGGCGTAGCGGCCCGGCGCCACCGCCCCCACCCGGTCGTCGACCCGCAGGGCGTCGGCGGCGTTGATGGTCACCATCTGGATGGCCGTCACCGGGTCGACGCCCTCGGCGATGGCCCGGCGCACGATGTGGTCCATGTGCCCGAGGCGCACCAGCGTGGAGGTGTCGGTGTCGTCGGAGCAGAGGCTGACCCGGCGGGTGGGCAGTCCTGCCTCGGTGACCGCCTTGATGCAGTCGGCCAGGTTGAAGGCCATCGTGGCCTCCCGCAGCAGGCAGAAGAACCCGTTGCGCAGCTTGTCGATGGTCTCCTCGGCGGAGAAGCACTCGTGATCGTCGCGGGCGCCGCAGTTGGCGTAGGCGCCGAGCGCCAGGCCGGTCACGAACGGGGCGTGACCGTGGACGGGCAGCTTGTGCGCCTCGCAGAGCCCGATGGACTCGATCACGTCGGTGTCGCCGGCGCGGATGAAGTCGAAGGTGGTCTCGGCGATGCCGTTGGCCTCGTCCCACTGCATGGCGATGCGGTGGTCGTCGGGTCCCACGCTGGCCCCCAGGGTGCCCTCGGGGATCGTGTAGGGGATCTTCGAGGGCGGCGGGTTGAAGATGCGCAGCGGCAGGTCGGCCGCCTCGTCGAGCATGTAGCGGATGCCGTCGATGCCGCGCACCGGGGCGATCTGATCGAAGGCGGTGCAGACCGACGTGGTACCGCGCGCCAGGACCACCGAGGCGAACCGGGTGATGGACATCTTGGTGACCTCGGTGTGCACGTGCGGATCGATGAGCCCCGGTACGAGGTGCATGCCGGAGGCGTCGATGACCTCGGTGTCGTCGCCGATGGTCTCGCTCACATCGCCGATGGCGGCGATGCGGTCGCCGGCGATGGCCACGCCGGCGTCGTACACTTCGGCGGTGAACACGTTGACGAGCTTCCCCCCGGTGAAGACCTTGTCGGCGGGGCGGCGCCCGAGTCCGACGTCGATGGCTCGCTGGCTGTACATGGCTGACCTCCGTGTGGATCGGGTCGGGAGTGCTGTGCCGGTGCTCGCGATCCGGGCCGGCACGCGCCGAGGCCGTCGTAGCCGGGGAGTCTAGGTTCGCAACCGCGGCCCGGTCCGGGCCGGGTGGGCTAGTGGAAGGCGAGGTACTCCCGTAGCTCCCAGTCGGTGACGGCGCGGGCGTAGCGGGCCCACTCGGCGCGCTTCATGGCCACGAAGTGGTCGGTGATCTCGGTGCCGACCGCTTCGTAGAGCGCCTCGTCGGCCTCGAGGGCGTCGAGGGCCAGCGAGAGGTTCTCCGGACAGCAGCGCTCGGTATTGGCGGTCTCCAGGGAGTCCCCCGTCTCCGCCGGCGGCGGAGGATCGCCGGCCTCGATCCCCAGTCGGGCGGCGGCCATCAGCGCCGCCGCCGACAGGTACAGGTTGGCGGTGCCATCGGGGAGCCGGTGCTCGAGGCGGCTGGCAGGCCCCCGCCCCGAGGGCACCCGCACCGCCACCGAGCGGTGGTCGTAGCCCCAGTTGGCCCAGTAGCCCGCCAACTCGCCGGGCTTCAGGCGCTTGTAGGCGTTCACGGTGGGCGCGCACAGGGCGGTCAGCGCCTCATGGTGGGCGAGCACGCCGGCGATGGCTCCCTTGGCCATGTCCGACAGCCCGTCGTCGCTCTCCGGGTCGTCGAAGAGGTTCCGGCCGTCGTCAGCGGTGACGCTGAGGTGGAAGTGGGTGCCGTTGCCGCCGCGGTCCTGGAACGGACGTCCCAGGAAGGTCAGCAGCAGGCCGTGGCGCAGTGCAACCTCACGGCACAGCTGCCTCAGCAGGAAGGCACGGTCCAGCGCCTCGAGGGCATCGCCGTAGCCGACCACCACCTCGAACTGCGGGTTGTCGTACTCGCTGCCCGCCGTCTCGATGCCGATCCCACAGGTCGCCGCCGCGGCCAGGATGTCGTCGAACAAGCCGACCGGATCCACGACGGCGCCGGTGCCGTAGCAGTAGGCGCCGGGCGTGTCCCATGGCTCCCAGCCCCCCGAGCCGTCGGGCTGCAGTACGTAGGCCTCCAACTCGACGCCGATCTTGGGGGTGCCGCCGGTGGCCGCGGCGAGCGCCTCGATGGCGCGCTGTGCCGCCAGGCGCGACGAGATCGCCAGCGGTCGGCCCAGCCGCTCGAGGTCGGCGATGACGACACCCGTGCCCTCGTCCCAGCTGGGACGCACGTCCTCGAGCGAGTAGAGCGCCGAGAGGTCTCCCATGCCCTCCAGCACCTCTGCTCCCGGCGCCGGGATGAGGTCGCGGTCGTAGCCGACGCCGAAGATGGTCACGGAGAAGCCCACCTCGCCGGTGACCGCGGCGGCAGGCACGTATTTGCCGCGGGCGAAGCCGAACTGGTCGGCGAACAGGACGCGGATCCGGTGCATTCCTTCTGGCAGCATCGTTGCTTTGCTCTCTCCGGTCGGGGTTCGTGGCTGGCGGCGCCGGACGCCGACGGACCGCAATGGCCCCCGCTGCACGCCGTCGCTCCGGCGCGGCGGATAGTAGCCTGCCGTACTGGTCGTACCGGCTGCGACCACGGCGAGTAGCACACGGGCCGCTGGTCCGCGATGAGGCCACACATCGGGGTGTGGCGTCGGGCTCAGCGCCGAACATCGAAGCGTCCCGGCGGGGCGCCCGAGGGGAGGACACCTTGAACGAATCCACTGCACGATGCACGACGAGGCGACGGGCACGGCGGCGCCCTGCCGGCCTGCTGATGGCCCTGCTGGCGGTGGCGCTGATTGCGGCCGCCTGCGGCGGGGATGACGACGACGCGCCGGCCGCGCCGCCCCCTGCGCCCGAGCCTGCCGCTCCGGCGCCCGCGCCTGAACCCGCGCCTGAGACCGCGCCCGCGCCCGAGCCTGCGCCGGCTCCGGAACCGGCCCCCGAACCTCCGCCGCCGCCCGAGCCGGCCCCGGCGGCTGCCGAGGACGAGGGGCTGCGCGTGGCGCTGCTGCTGCCGGGCATCAAGAACGACAACTCCTTCAGCCAGGCCGCGGCGGAGGGTCTGCTCGACGCCGTGGAGGCCGACGGCCACATCGCCGAGTTCCAGATGCTGGAGGAGATCATCGAGCCCACCGATTCACTGCCGGCGATCCGGGGCTTCGCCAGCCGGGGCTTCGACCTGATCATCGGTCACGGGATCGAGTACGTGGACCCGATCATGGAGCTCTACGCGGAGTTCCCCGACGTGGACTTCGCCATGACCGGCGGTGTGCTCGTGGAGGGCGCCGACCCGCAGGACAACGTCGTGGACTGGCTCTACAACGTCCAGGACATGGCCTATCCCAACGGCATCGTGGCCGCGCACGCCCTGATCGGCGACACAATCGGCATCGTCGGCGGGCCGGAGTTCGACTTCGTGAAGGTCATGCACCTCTCGTTCCAGCAGGGCGTGGCCTCGGTCAACCCCGACGTGCAATTCCTGGAGGGCTTCGCGGGCGACTTCGTGAACGTGCAGAAGGCCGCCGAGGTGGCGACGTCGCTCATCGACCAGGGCGCCGACCTCATCTACTGCTCCGGTGACGGCATCTGCATCGGCGCCGCCCAGTCGGCCTCGGCCGCCGGGATCCCGATCCTGGTGGGCTTCGGTTCGCAGTACGAGACCGCACCCGACGTGTACCTCGGGGCCACGGTCATCCGCCTCAGCGAGTTGTTCCAGACGTACTTCGACACGGTGCGCGACGGCTCGTTCGGCAACGCCTTCTATCCCGGCAGCCTGCAGAACGGCGGCATCGAGGTGCTGCCCATCAACATGGACGCCACCGTGGAGACCGCCACGAGTCTCGAGGAGTTGCAGCAGATCCTCGACGACTTCGTGGGTGCCGTGGTGGCCGGGGAGATCGAGATCCCGTTCCCGTTCTAGGGGGCAATCACCCGACCGCATAGACCTGAGCCCCCGCCGCTGGGCGGGGGCATCGGGTGCGGCGACATCCGGCGGGCCGCCGTGGCCCCGTGCCCGCCGGCCCCTGTACGATCCGCGCCAGTTGTGCAGAGAGCGCGATCGGGAGGTCGGCGATGCGATCAGGACCTGCAGCAGCAGTGGAGATCGTCGATGTCGCGGCGCGGGACGGGCTGCAGAGTGATCCGACGGCGGTCTCGACCGCCGGCAAGGTGGAGTTGATCGCTCGGCTGGTCGACGCCGGTGTCCGGCGCCTGGAGGCTGCGAGCTTCGTCAACCCCGAGCGCGTTCCGCAGATGGCCGACGCCGAGGCTGTCATGGCTGCGCTCCCACGGTCCGACGACGTGACCTACATCGGTCTCGTCATGAACCGGAGAGGGCTCGACCGGGCGCTCGCCGCCGGCGTGGACGAGATCAACGCTGTGGTGGTCTGCTCGGACACGTTCTGCGAACGAAACCAGGGCACGGACACCGCGGGGGCGGTGACGCTCTGGGAGGAGCTCGCCGAGGGTGCGCGTGCCGGTGGGATCTCCGCGGGGGTGACGCTCTCGGCGGCATTCGGATGCCCCTACGAGGGCCCCGTGCCTGTCGAGCGCCTCGCCGCGGTGGCCGCGGAGGTGGTCCGGAGCGGCCCCGCCGAGATCGCCATCGCCGACAGCATCGGTGTGGCCGTGCCGCAGGATGTGACCGGGCGCGTCGCAGCGGTCCGGGAGGCGGTCGGCGGCGGGGTGCGCCTGCGGGCGCATTTCCACAACACCCGCAACACGGGCTACGCCAACGCGCTGGCCGCGGTCCACGCCGGGGTGGAGGTGCTCGACGCCAGCCTCGGCGGGATCGGCGGCTGCCCCTTCGCTCCGAATGCCACCGGGAACATTGCCACCGAGGACCTCGTGTACCTGCTGGACCGCTCTGGTGTCGAGACCGGTGTCTCGCTGGAGTCGCTGTGCGAGTCGGTGCGATGGCTCGAGGGGATCCTCGACCACCCCGTCCCCGGTTACCTCTCCAAGGCCGGCGGTTTTCCCGACGGCGCCGCCCCCTGACTCAGCCTGCGTGCGCCGGGCAGCGGCAGCAGACCAGCACGGGCAGGAACGTCTGGGTGAACGTGTCGATGAGGCCCTTCTCGGTGAGGCCGTCGTCGGGCACGCCGGCGAGGCCGACGAACGACAGGATCATGAACGGCGAGGCGATGGCGCAGCCCAGCGACCGGGCCGCCGCGGTCACCTCCTCGAGGCCCGCGTGGACCTCCTCCCACGGCCGGTCGCTCATGCAGCCGCCGTAGGGCAGCGCCAGGGTGGCCAGCACCTCGCCGCCGGCCAGCACCGGCGGGGGCGGACGTCGGTGAGATCCTCCAGCAGCATCAGGTCGGCGAGGCGAGTGGGCGTGATCGAGCCGACCAAGTGGGCGCCGATGAAGTCGACGTCGCTCACGGACTCTCACTGTACGGGAAAGCTCTCGGGCGTCTGGATCCGGTCGGCGGGCCTTCGCACGAAGCTCGGCGGCGCAGTAGGCGGCGGCCGGCCCCCCCGGTGTGGCGGGCATCGGTGTCCTTACACTGGCCACCCATGCCGCCATCTGCGGGGAATTCGGGGCAGCGCCCGCCCCTCATCGGGCTGCCGGGACGGCGGAAGAGCGCCGGCGGCGTGGCGGGCATCCTCCCGGTACTGGCCAAGCTGGAGTTGGAGCTCTATTTCCGGGACTACGCCCGGCGGGTGGCCGAGGCCGGCGGGCTACCGGTTCTGCTGTCTCTCGAGACCGATCCGGCGCAGGTCGTCGAGCGCCTCGACGGGATCGTGCTGCCGGGCGGCACCGACGTGGACCCCGCCCTGTACGGTGCCGAGCCCGAGCCCGATGCACTGGACCCCGAACCCGCCCGCGACGCACACGAGTTGGCGCTGCTCGACGCCGCCGCCGAGGCCGACGTGCCGGTACTGGCCATCTGCCGGGGCCTGCAGGTGGTGAACGTCTGGCGGGGCGGGACGTTGAACCAGCACGTCCCCGAACACGGACTGTTCGACGAGCCCCCCGAGAAACTCCAGCACGAGGTGACCTTCGCGCCGGGTTCGGTCCTGGCGGGTGTCTACGGCCGGTCAGTGATGGTCAACTCGCTGCACCACCAGACCGTAAACCGCCTCGGCGAGGGTCTGGAGATCACCGCCGAGGCGCCCGACGGCTCCGTCGAAGGCCTCGAATGCGGCGACGCCCCCGTGGTGGCCGTCCAGTGGCATCCCGAACTGTTGCCCGAGCGAGACCCCATCTTCGACTGGTTCGTCGCCCGCACCCGGCGAGTCGGCAATGAACAGCGGTAGTGGTATGCAGCCTGTGCATCCCGGGGAGATTCTGGGCGAGGAACTCGCTGAGCGAGGCCTGTCGGCCAGTGCTCTCGCGTCAGCTCTGGGTGTTCCCACCAATCGGGTGACGGCGATTCTTAACGGCCAGCGCGGTGTCACGGCGGACACGGCTCTTCGCCTGGCGCGCTACTTCGGCACGACGCCACAACTCTGGCTGAATCGGCAGAAGACGTTCGAACTGCGCGTCGCGGAGATTCGATCCGGAAGCGAGATTGCGCGCCGGGTGCAGCCCGCCGAACCCATACGGGCAACCGGTTGACGAACACAGGGGCATGGTGGCCGTCAAGAATCTCCTACATGCGGGTGAGGATCGATCCGATAGTCGTGCGCCGGCGAGTCGTCGGGCTCAGGCGGCGTTCGGCCACGCTGTTGCCTCGTCGCGCAGGGCCTTCACTCTGTCCGCGATCGCGCTGAGGCGCTCCAGCACCTCGTCCAATGTCCCCGACAGGTCGAGGGCGACGACTTCGAGTCGGCGGTGTGATCCCCTGAGGCGGTAGATCGCGGGTTCGGCCTCGCCCTTGGCATAGACGAGCAGTCCGCCGGGCAGGTCGGCGGCGGTGACGTAGGCGAGCAATTGGTAGATGTCGGCGTTCGGCAGGCCCCCGGCGAGGTTCTTGTACTTGGCGTCGCCCACGAACACCACCGAAGCGCCGTGGCGCCAGGTGAGGTCGGGTCGGAGGCTCACCGCTCCGCCCTCGTCGAGGCTCCGGATCTTCTGTTCCCCGAATGTCTCGGCGGAGAGTCCGAGCGCCTGCCGGAGCCCGGTGGTCACGAGATCCTGGAAGACGGTGGTCATGTCCACCCGGAATCCGGACGCCCGCAAGCCGCCGCGGCCCGACTCGAAGGCGCAGTGCTGTAGCACCAGGCGAGCTAGCCCCACGACCTCGCGGTAGTGCTCGTTCAGCCGGTCGAAGTGAACGCCCGGGACGGCGCCGGCCGGATACTCCACCGTCGAGACGTTCGTCAGGATCCCAGCGATCCAGCCGAGTTCCCTGCGGGCGGCCGGCGAGCGGAGCCGCATCCGGCCCAGTATGCCGACCGCCGACTTCACGAGCCGGTTCGCTGTGATGTCGTCGGTGAATTCGTCGAAGCGAACCTCGATCGGCGGTGCAATGCCGTGCCGCCGGCGGATCTGCTCGTCGATCCTGATCCGGCCGCGCACCGTCGGCAGCGCGTCGTCCTCACTGCGGTACCCGTGAAGCAGGCCGCGCCCGAAGGCCCGGCGGGCGGCTGATCCCAGCGCCAGGGCCAGCACGTCGGCCGGTGCCTCGTCACGCGGATAGTCGAACAACTCGTGCCTGGGTTCGAAGGTGCCGGCGGCGAAGCAGACGAGCGTCAGCAGCTGCGGGATGCCGATCTTCGGTGCGATGAGCACCGACAGGTCGCCGACCTCGACCGCTCCGACGACCGAACCGGGTGTGAGATGGTACGCCCCGTCGGTCCCCGCAGCGGGCTCCATCGTCAGCGACAGCCCGGCCTGATCGAGGGAGTCGCGCTGCTCGACGGACAGGCGGTGCGGCCCGCTGCGGACGTGCTCCCGCAGGTCAAGCCGCCTCACGACTCGGGCCCCTCGGCGGAACCGGAGATGCCACCTGTTCGGGGGGCGCCCCGCGGTGGGTGCCCTGGGCCAGCCAAAGGGCCGGGAGATGTCACCTGTTCGGGGGGTCCGCTGCCCGCGGCGGCGAATGCATCACCCGGTCTCCTCGCCGTCGCCGGAGCCGTCACGATCCGTCCTGCCGTGCTCGTCGGGTGGTTCGCCGTCGGCCTGTGGCGTGCCCGGTCCGCCCGTCTGTTGCAGCGCGGCGAGGTCGAATTCGCTCAGCCGGTCGTGCTGCCCGTAGAGGCACTCCTCGACGTAGGGGAGGACGCTGTGCGTCCAGATGCGCTCCACGGCCTCGTCGTCGAGGCCGGACTTCATGAAGTGGCTCGGTCCGACGGCGGCGTGCCGGTCGTCGCGGAGGAGTTCGTTGGCTCGTTCCAGAACGTCGGCGACCCAATCCATGCCGCGGGCGTTGACCTTCAGCCAGCGGCGCAGCAGACCCTTGATCGGCTCGGCGTCCGGATGGAACTCCACGAAGTAGAAGCGCCGGCGCAGCGCCGAGTCGACCAGCGCGATCGATCGGTCGGCCGTGTTCATCGTGCCGATGAAATAAAGGTTGGGTGGGAGCGAGAAGTCCGCCTCTTCGCCGCTCTGGTACTGGAGCCTGATTCCCCGCTTGCGGTACTCCAGCAGGAAGTACAACTCCCCGAACACCTTGGCGAGGTTGCCGCGATTGATCTCGTCGATGATCAGGAAATGCTTCGCGGCCGGATTAGCCCGCGCCGCCTCGGCGACCCGCGGCAGCGGGCCGTCGCGCAACTCGAACCCTGGCTGCCCACCCTGCATCGTCGGGCGGAAGCCCTGCACAAAGTCCTCATAGGCGTAGGAGGGGTGCATCTGCACGAGCGTGACCCGGTCGTCGGACCCGGCAAGGTGTTGAGCCAGCGCCTGCGCGACGTACGTCTTCCCCGTGCCCGGCGGCCCCTGGAAGATGATCTGCCGCTTGTCGTCGAGCAGTTTCTCGATCCGGTGAAGGAAATCATCGGGCTCGGTCAGGAGCAGCTTGCGGGCGAGTTCGGCGAGACCAGGTGCCGGGGGTTCGCTGGCATCCTCCGCGGGGTCGTCCTCACCGGTGGCGTCGTCGTCACCCGTTGCTTGCAGTACGTTCACATAGAAGTCGAAGTCCGCGCCGTGCTCGGCCTCGAGGGCGCTGCGGATCTGTTGCAATTTCCGGTCGGTGTCGGTCGTCTCCTCGGTCACGAGATCTGCGAAATCATTGACGAGCTTCTCGCTATCGTCGGCAGTGAGGATCCGCTCGAACGTGTCGGGGTGCACCAAGTGGAGCACGGCCCTCCGCTGCGCACGGGCCTTGTTCGGGTGCCCGCGGAGCAGTCGGCCACGAGGGTCCACCCCGTTGACGAACTCCTTGAACGCCCACGGATCGTCCAGTCGGGGCCCTCGCTCGACACGCGGGACCTCCTTCCACTGCTCGGCGAACTCGATGATGAATCCAACCTGCTCGGGGCGGTAGAGGTTGAGCGCCTGACTGAAGGCGACTCCAGGTGTGAGGCCCTTGGCGACCGCGTCGGGCATTGTTGCAATCGGCGCCCCCCAGCCGAGCACCACATCGATCTTCCTGCGCTTGGTCTCACCTTTCATGCTGTTCCGGCTGATGATCAGAAGGTGTGCATACAGCACCTCTGCCATCAGCTGGTGGACCTCCGGCGGGCTTCCTTCGAGTTGCTCCCTCAGCTTGTCCTCGAAACTGCCAGCGCCCTCGTCGGGTCTGTCGAGAAATCGTTCCCGCAGCTCGCGCAGCCTGCTGAGCGTCCAGATCGGCGCGCCTGGCGTGAACAGCGAATCGTCGTCGCGCAGAGCGCGTTCCACCCAGAGGTCTGCCGCGGCGTAGACGTTCTCGACACCCTCCCATACCGCGCTGGTCAGTCTGCTGGTCATCGGTGTGGTGCCTCGCTTCGGTCGGGAGGATCGTCACGGTTCGATGGGAACTCGGGCTCATCGGTGTTGAACCGGTGGTGAGCCCGTCGTCCGCCGGGCAGCCTACGCCCCGCCGATAGGCGGTCGTCGTGGCCAGCGCCGCCTTGACGGAGTCTGCCGGGCCCGACCCGATCTCCGGCTGGTTCGTCGCCCGCGCCGCGCTCGACTGACTGGGCGGGACTTGCACAGTGGTCTGCGCAATACTTGTACTATCAAATGTGCAGTTCTTGTATTATTAGTTGTGCGAGAGGTGTAGTATCGCGGTGTGAGCGATGGCGGACACCTCAGCAGAGCGGCCACCCACGCCGGATCGGACGGCTATTTGCCCCGGTTGGTGGACCCTTGGATCGCCGAGATCCTGGACTCGGCGCCCGCGGTGATGATCACCGGGCCGCGGGCCGCGGGCAAGACCACGACAGCGTCGCGGCACGCGAGGCGCGTCGTGCGCCTCGACGAGGAGTCCGAGGCGCTGGCGTTCAGAGCCGATCCCGACGCGGCTCTGCGAGGTCTCCCCGAGCCTGTTCTGCTGGACGAGTGGCAGGAGTGCCCCGGGGTGCTGGGCGCCGTGAAGCGCGCGGTGGACAGTCAGCGGCAGCCGGGCAGGTTCATAATCGCCGGATCCGTGCGCACGGAGTTCGACCCGGCACTGTGGCCCGGAACCGGGCGCTTGATCCGGGTGGCGATGCACCCCTTGACCGCTGCCGAGCGCCTCGGCTCCGGCAGCCGCCCGTTTCTGAGCCGGCTCTTGGATGACGCCCCGCCGATGCCGGCGCCCGATACTCCGGACCTGCGCGGCTACGTCGAGTTGGCCGTAGTGGGCGGGTTCCCCGAGCCCGCGACCCAACTGCAGGGACGGGTGAGGGACGCCTGGTTCGAGACCTACCTGACGCAGCTGACCGTTCACCGGCCAGGGCCTCCCAACGGCCCCGACCCGGCGCGCATCGGCGCGTTCTTCCAGGCGTACGCGTTCAACACGGCGGGTGTTGTGAACGACGCCACCCTCGCCGGCACCGCCGGCATCAACCACCGAACTTGCGTGGCGTACACGCGGCTGTTGATCGACGAGGGGGCCATCGGGCAACTTCCCGCATGGAGCAGCAACCTATTGAAGAGGCTGACGCGAAGTCCGAAGCGGTACGTGGCCGATACCGGACTTTGGGCGGCTGCGGTCTCTGCCGACGCAAGCGTGGTCATGAGCAACGGCGACCTGCTGGGCCGCCTGATCGAGACCTTCGTGGTCAATCAGTTGCGGGCCGAGTCCGTGGTTGATCCGTGCCGGCCGCGCCTGTACCACCTACGAGACCGCGAGGGCAGGCACGAGATCGACGTGATCGCCGATCTCGGGGCCCGTGGGGTCATCGCCATCGAGATCAAGGCCCACAGCGCGCCCGGTGCGCGGGACGCCCGGCACCTCCTGTGGCTGCGCGACCAGTTGGGGCACCGCTTCGTTGCCGGCGCGGTGCTTCACACCGGCCCGAGGCACTTCCGGCTGACCGAGGGAATCGAAGCGATCCCGATCAGCGCCCTCTGGTCCTGACCACTCCGACCCGGTCTGAAGTTGGCTCAGGCCAGGCCGAATTGGCGGTCGCCGGCGTCGCCGAGGCCGGGGACGATGAAGGCGACCTCGTTGAGGTGGCTGTCGACGGCGGCGGTGAAGATGTCGGCGTCGAATCCCTTGGCGCGGAACGCCTCGACGCCCTCGGGGGCGGCCAGCACGCAGACGACTGTGATCGGCCCGGCGTTGGAGTCGGTGAGCAGGCCGCAGGTGTGGATGAGCGAGCCGCCGGTGGCGAGCATGGGGTCGAGCACCAAGACCGGGTGGCCGTCCAGATCCTCGGGGACGGTGTTGACGTAGGCGTCGGGCAGCAGGGTCTCCTCGTTGCGTTTGGCGCCGACGAAACCCACCCGGGCGTTCGGCAGCAGTTCCAGCGTGGCGTTGAGCATCCCCAGCCCGGCCCGCAGCACCGGCACCACCAAGGGTGGATCGGTGATTTGCACGCCCACCGACGGAGCCATGGGCGTGTCGATCTGCACGGTGGTGACCGGTTGGGATCGCAGCGCCTCGTAGACCAGGAAGGTGGACAGCTCGGCCAGGTTCCGCCGGAATCCGGCCCGCTTGGTCTCGGTTCGGCGGAGGCGCGTGAGCCTCTCGGCCGCGAGGGGATGATCGACGACGGTGACGTTCACGGCGTCAAGCATGCCCGATGGTGCCGCCGCCAGCCAGCGAGCCCGACCGCAGCCGCGCCGTGGACGCCGACTGTCCGAATCCGGGGCGCGGGCTCTAGTGTCAGGAATGTGAACACCGTGGCGACACGGGCGGCATCGGTGGCGGTCGCCGAGCGCACCGGCGAGCGAGAGGCGCTTCCCGAACGTCTCGTCGGTCTGCCGATCACTCCCACCGACGCCGTCGGGTTGACCGAGCGTGCCGACGCCCTCGCCAAGCGGTCGATCAAGACGACGGCCAAGGCTGCCGCGCTCGCGCTGGCGGTGCGCTGCATGGACCTCACCACCCTCGAAGGCGCCGACACGCCGGGCAAGGTGCTGTCGCTCTGCGCCAAGGCGCTGCGGCCCGAACCGGCCGACCCGGCGGTCCCGCCCGCGGCGGCGGTGTGCGTGTACCCCGAACTGGTGGGTGTGGCCGCCGGCGCCCTGGCCGGCGCGCCGGTGCGCGTCGCCAGCGTGGCGGGTTCGTTCCCCGCCGGGCTCGGCCCGATCGGGGTGCGCCTGGCTGAGATCGCCGACGCCGCCGCCGCCGGTGCCGACGAGATCGACATCGTGCTGAACCGCTCGGCGTTCCTGGCGGGCCGCTACCGGCAGGCATTCGACGAGGTGGCAGCCTCGAAGGAGGCGGCAGATCACGCCCACCTGAAGGTCATCCTGGAGACCGGCGAGCTGGGGTCCTACGACGCGGTGCGCAAGGCGTCGATGCTTGCGATGGCCGCCGGAGCGGACTTCATCAAGACCTCCACCGGCAAGATCGGCACGTCGGCGACCCTGCCCGTGGCGCTGTGCATGGCCGAGGCCATCAGGGATTTTGCCGACGCCGACGGCCGAGCCGTTGGCCTGAAGGTGGCCGGCGGCATCCGCACGGCCAAGCAGTCCTGGCAGTACCTGGTGGTGATGGCCGAGACCCTGGGGTCGCAGTGGCTGCACCCCGACCTGTTCCGCATCGGCGCCTCCAGCCTGCTGAACGACGTGCTGCTGCAACTGGATCGACTGGGCACGGGTCGCTACCCGCGCCCGGACAAGACAGTGGTGTGAGGCGGTGAGCGACCCCGGCGACCACCTGCCCGCCCCGCCTGCCGGGGACTCTCCCGGCGCCGAGGTCCCCGAGAGGGTGCCGGCCGCGCCGGCGGACTTCGGCCCGGCCTCCTACGCCCCGGCGCCCGAAGGCACCGACCTGGTGCAGATCGCGGCGGACTACGGCCTGTTCATCGGCGGCGAGTTGGTGCCGGCCCGCAGCGACCGGGCGGCGCCGACGGTGAACCCCGCCACCGGGGAGACCCTGGCGACGTTCGCGGTCGGGGGCACCGAGGACGTGGACCGGGCGGTGCTTGCCGCCCGCGACGCCTACGAATCGCGAT
The DNA here is from genome assembly GCA_026708055.1 of bacterium. Lineage (NCBI taxonomy): Bacteria > bacterium. The sequence continues at coordinate 16,290 of JAPOVS010000039.1, forward strand.
GGCGGGACACGCCGGGCCGCGTGCGGGCGCGCTATCTGTACCGCATCGCCCGGCTGCTTCAGGAGCGGTCCCGGGAGTTCGCCGTGCTGGAGACGCTCGACGGCGGCAAACCCATCAAGGAGTCCCGCGACGTGGATCTGCCCCTGGCGGCGGCGCACTTCTTCCACCACGCCGGCTGGGCCGACAAGCTGGACTACGCCTTCGCCGGCGCCGAGGCGCGGCCGGTGGGCGTGGTGGGGCAGGTGATCCCCTGGAACTTCCCGCTGCTGATGGCGGCCTGGAAGCTGGCCCCCGCCCTGGCCGCCGGCAACACCGTCGTGCTGAAGCCGGCGGAGACCACGCCGCTGACCGCGCTGCTGCTGACCGAGGTGCTGCAGGACGCCGACCTTCCGCCGGGGGTGGTCAACATCGTCACCGGCGACGGCACCACCGGTGCCGCCACGGTGGCCCATCCCGGCGTCGACAAGGTGGCGTTCACCGGGTCCACGGCGGTCGGCAAGGAGATCCAGCGCACCCTGGCCGGCACTGGCCGGCGCCTCACGCTGGAACTCGGCGGCAAGGCGGCCAACGTCATCTTCGAGGATGCGGCGCTGGATCAGGTGACCGAGGGCATCGTCGGTGGCATCTACTTCAACCAGGGGCAGGTCTGCTGCGCCGGTTCGCGCCTGCTGGTGCAGGAGAGCGTGGCGGACGTGGTGATCTCCAAGCTGCGCCATCGCATGGACACACTGCTGGTCGGTGACCCCTTGGACAAGAACACCGACATCGGGGCCCTCAACTCGGCCGCCCAGCTGCGCAAGATCACCGAGCTCGTGGAGTCGGGCGTGCAGCAGGGCGCCGAGCTGTACCAGCCGCCCTGCGCCCTGCCGGAGCGGGGCTGGTTCTTCCCGCCGACGCTGTTCTGCGACGTGTCGCCGTCGCACCGGATCGCCCGGGAGGAGATCTTCGGCCCGGTGCTGTCGGTGCTGACGTTCCGCACCGCGGAGGAGGCCGTGGAGAAGGCCAACAACACCCCCTACGGGCTGTCGGCGGGCATCTGGACCGAGAAGGGGTCGCGGATCCTGTGGATGGCCGAGCGGATGCAGGCCGGCGTGGTGTGGGCCAACACGTTCAACCGCTTCGACCCGGCCAGCCCGTTCGGCGGCTACCGGGAGAGCGGCTTCGGGCGCGAGGGCGGCCGTCAGGGGCTGCTGCCGTACCTGGAACTGCAGGGAAGCGTCCGATGACCGGCGCGGAGCGGGGCCGCCTCGGGGTCCCCAAGACCTACAAGATGTACGTCGGCGGGGCGTTCGTGCGCTCGGAGTCCGGTCGCACCTTCCCGGCGCGCTCGGCGGGTGGCGAGCTGCTGGCCCACGCCGTGGCCGGGTCGCGCAAGGACGTGCGCGACGCCGTGCGGGCGGCGCGTGGGGCGCAGGCGGCGTGGGCGGCCCGCACCGCCTACAACCGGGGTCAGATCCTCTACCGGGTGGCGGAGGTCATGGACAGCCGCCGCGCCGAGTTGATCGGCGAGCTGACCCGGGCCACCACCGGCGCCGAGGCGGCCGCCGACCCCGCCGCAGAAGTGGACGTGGCCACCGAGCGATGGGTCTGGTACGCCGGCTGGTGCGACAAGTACCCGCAGGTCCTGGGCGGGGCTAACCCCGTGGCCGGGCCCTACTTCAACTTCACCGTGCCCGAGCCCATGGGAGTGGTGGGTCTGGCGGCACCCGACGAGGCGCCTCTTCTGGGAATCGTGTCGCGCCTGGCTCCGGCCCTGGTCCCGGGAAACGCCGCGGTGGTGCTGGCCGGCGAACGCCACCCGCTGGTGGCGGTCACTCTGGCGGAGATCCTGGCAACCAGCGACGTGCCCGCCGGCGTCGTGAACGTCCTGACCGGGCGCCGGGCACCGCTGGTGCGGGCGCTGGCCGGACACGGCGACGTGGACTGCGTCGACCTGACCGGCTGCGACCCGGCGGGCGACGACGGTGCCGACGTGGCGGGCGAAGCCGAGCGGCTGGCCGCGGAGACCGTGACCCGGGTCGTCCACGCCGCGCCCCGCGAGCGCCGCTGGCTGGAGGCCGCCGCCCAGAGCCCCTACGCCATCTCCGCCTTCTGCGAGTACAAGACGGTGTGGCACCCCAAAGGCCGCTGAGCCGACCCGTGCGCACGATGCCGCCGTCGGGTCCGACGCGTCCCGAGGCGTGGCCGCGATGAGCGAGGGCAGGCAGTTCGTGCTCGGTGTGGACCTGGACGGCGTGTGCGGCGACTACATCGGAACGTTCCGGCGGATCGTGGCCGAGAGGTTGGGCGTGCCCGCCGAGTCGCTGAGCAGGGACGTCTCCTGGGGATGCGAGGAGTGGGGCATCCGGACCCCCGAGGAGTTCGACGAGCTGCACCGTCACGCCGTCCTGGAACGCCACATGCTGCGGCACATGGACCTGATCCCGGGCGCGGCCGAGGTGCTGTGGCGGCTGTCCGACGCCGGGGTCTGGATCCGCATCGTGACTCACCGGCTCTACGTGAACTGGGGCCATGCCGTGACCGCCGGCGACACCGCCGAGTGGCTCGACACGGCCAGGATCCCCTACCGCGACCTCTGCTTCATCGCCGCCAAGTCCTCGATGAACGCCGACGCCTTCGTGGACGACGCCCCCCATCAGATCGAGGACCTGCGCGCCGCGGGCCAAACCGTCATCGTGTTCGACCAGCCCTACAACCGCCATCTGGCGGCCCCCCGGGCCGCCGACTGGGGCGAGGTGGAGGAACTGGTGCGCGACCTCGTGGTCGAGCGCACCGGCAGCTTCCCGATGCAGCTCCCCGGCATCGACCCCGGGGCCGACCGCTTGGCCCGCCGCCTCTACCGCCACCCGGCGCGGACCGCTGAGGACGGTGGCTGAGCGAGGCGGCGCCCGGCTGCGGGCGTTCGTGACCGCTCCGCTGCGCGGGCCCGGCTTCGAGGCCCTGCAGCGCTTGGCCGACGTGGTCTACGAGCCGTGGCTGGAGTACACCCCCGTCCGCCTCTACGACCCGCCCCGCCTGGCGCAGCGGCTCGCCGAGGTGGGCGCCGACCTGCTGATCTGCGAGGCCGACTTCTGCTCCGGAGAGGTCATGGAGCTCCCCTTGCGGGCCATCGTGGCCACCCGCGGCGAGCCGTCCAACGTGGACGTGGCCGCCGCCACGGCCGCCGGCATTCCCGTCCTGTACACGCCCGGTCGCAACGCCGACGCCGTGGCGGAGCTCACCGTTGCGTTGCTGTTCGCCGTGAACCGAAGACTCGTCCCCGCCGATCGCGCCGTGCGCACCGGGCGGATCTTCACCGAGACGCTGCCCTACCAGCGCTACCGCAGCGGCCTCCTGGCCGGGCAGACCTTCGGGATCGTCGGCCTGGGTGCGGTCGGCCGGGCGGTACGCCGGCGGATGGAGGGACTGGGCCTGGGGGTGATCGCGCACGACCCCCACGTCGGCGAGGCGCGGCACAGCCTCGAGGACCTGCTCGCTACCGCCGACATCGTGTCGATGCACGCCCCGCCCAGCGCCGAGACTGCGCACATGATGAGCGCGCCGCAGTTCGCGGCCATGCGGCCCGGAGCTGTCTACCTCAACACCGCCCGGGCGGTGCTGCACGACTTGGACGCCCTCGTGGCGGCGCTGGAGTCGGGACACCTCGGCGGCTGCGGGCTCGACCACTTCGACGGCGAGCAACTGCCCGAGGGCCATCCGCTGTGCGGGCGCGACGACGTGGTGCTGACGCCGCACATCGGCGGGGCCAGCTACCACACCGAGCAGGTGCAGGCCTCGATGGTTGCCACCGACCTGCAGAGGCTGCTCGACGGTGAGCGGCCCGCCCACGTCGCCAACCCGGAGGTCCTCTCGTGAACGCCGAAGACCGCGCCGCACCCAGCCGGTCCCGCCAGGAATCAGCCCGGGCCGTGCTGGAGACGGCGCAGGCCATGTACGCCAAGGGGCTGGTGGAGGGCACCGCCGGCAACGTCTCCGGACGTGTCGGCGACGGCACGTTCTGCCTCACGCCGTCGTCGCTGGGCTACCAGGCGATGCGAACCTCCGATCTGGTCTTCGTGGACGCCGGCGGCGATGTGGTGGCCGGCGACGGCCATCCCTCCAGCGAGAAGTCGCTGCATCTGGCCTGCTACCGGCATTGGTCCGAAGTAGGCGGCGTGGTGCACTGCCATCCGCTGTACGCCTCCATGTTCGCGGTGGCCCGCCGGACCATTCCGGCCGCCATCGAGGAGGTCGTGATCTACATCGGCGGCGACGTCGAGGTCTGTGACTACCACCTCACCGGGAGCGACGAACTCGGCGAGGCGGTGGCGGCAGCGCTCGGCCGGCGCAGCGCCGTGCTGATGGCCAACCACGGGTTGGTGACGGTGGGGCGCGATCCGGCCGACGCCCTCCACGCCGCCCTCGTCGTGGAGCGCACCGCCCACATCGTCTGGGGAGCCCGGCTGCTCGGCACTCCCGGCAGCGTTCCGGAGAAGGTGAACCAGGACTTCGCCGGCGTCTACCGCTGGGTGCGCGAGTCCAGTTGGGGCGGGGAGGCCTGAGAAGGTCATGGCGCCGCGCCCGGCCCGCCCGGCCCGAAAAGAAGAGCAGCGGACCGGCGAAGAAGGGCCGGTCCGCTGCTCAGGGCGGTGATGGTGGCTCCCCACCCTAGTGGTCGCACCTTGTGTCCGCAAGAGGTGTCCGCAAGAGGCTCCGGCGACGGACCGCACCCGGCCGCGACCGGCGGGAGCCTCGGGCGCGCGAGACTGCGCGACGAGGCGATGACGCGAGCAGGTCCGGTCCTGAGTCCAGCCCGGAGCCAACACAGACAGGGGAGGCCGATGGCACCGTTCGGTAGGGACAAGACGCGAATGCCCACCACCGAGGAGATGCTGCCCGGCCGCTCCAGGGCCATGCCGGTGGCCGCCACCCACGCCGTGTTGGGCACGCCCACGCAGCCGCCCTTCCCGCCGCAGATGCAGACCCTGATCGTGGGGATGGGCTGCTTCTGGGGAGCCGAGCGCTTGTTCTGGCAGGCCGAGGGTGTCTACACGACCGCGGTCGGCTATGCCGGGGGCGGAACCCCGAACCCCACCTACGAGGAGGTGTGCTCGGGGAGAACCGGCCACACCGAGGCAGTGCTGGTGGTGTTCGCCCCCGCGGTGACCGACCTCGACGCCATGCTGCGCATCTTCTGGGAGAACCACAATCCCACCCAGGGCATGCGCCAGGGCAACGACGTGGGGACCCAGTACCGCTCGGCCGTCTACACCGCCGACGACAGCCAGCGAAAGGCAGCGGAGCGGTCGCAGGAGCGCTACGGCCCCGTGCTGGCCGCCGCCGGCCTCGGCCGGATCACCACCGAGATCGCACCCGCGCCGCCCTTCTATTTCGCCGAGGACTATCACCAGCAGTACCTGGCCAAGAACCCTTGGGGCTACTGCGGCATCGGCGGAACCGGCCTGGTCCTGCCGGATGACCAGGAGGCACAACACCGCCCCGGAACGCCGGTTGCCGGCGCCGAGGCGGCTGCCCGGTGAACCGGCCGGACCTCCCCGGCGCGCCGCTCCGACCGGTCCGGTGAGCGCGGTCACCCTCGACGGCGAACGTCTCGCCGGCGAGATCCGCGAGCAGTTGCGCGGCCGCATCGAGGCGCTGGCACGCCGGGGTGCGACCCCGGGGCTGGGCACCGTGCTGGTGGGCGACGACGGCCCCTCGGCCAACTACGTGGCCATGAAGCACCGGGACTGCGCCGAACTGGGCATGGAATCCCACCACGTGCACCTGCCCGCCGATGCCACGCAGGCCGACGTCGACGGCGTCGTCGACCGCTTCAATGCCGACGACGCCGTGCACGCCTACCTGATGCAGTACCCCTTCCCGGGCCACCTCGACTACGAGTCCGCCCTGCTGCGCGTGGACCCGACGAAGGACTCCGACGGGCTGCACCCGGTGAACCTGGGCAAGCTGGTGCAGGGCATCGATGCGCCGCTGGCGTGCACCCCTGCGGGAATCCAGTACATGCTCGAGGCCTACGACATCCCGATCAAGGGCGCCGCCGTCGTGATCGTGGGGCGCGGGCTCACCATCGGCCGGCCCCTGGCCAACCTGTTGACCCTGAAGCGCCCGGGCGCCAACGCCGCGGTCACCGTGGTGCACACCGGCGTGGCGGACCTGGCGATCCACACGCGCCGGGCGGACATCCTGATCGCGGCGGCGGGGTCGCCGGGCCTCATCACCGCCGACATGGTGAAGCCCGGGGCGGCAGTGGTCGCCGCCGGTGTCTCGTTCTCGGGACGCCGGCTGCTGTCGGACGTGGACGACGGCGTGGCCGAGGTGGCGGGATGGCTCTCGCCCCGCATCGGCGGTGTCGGACCCATGACCCGCGCCATGCTGCTGCGCAACACCGTGGCCGCTGCCGAGGCCGCAGCGGGGTGACGCATCGGGCCGGCGTGGTGCCGGGGGGATGCCCGTAGGCTGCACTTCCATGCGAGACGCCAGCGGAAGTACAGCCGCGGCACGAATCGCCATCGGCAGCGACGGCGTGCTGCAGGTCCCCGACGTGCCGATCATCCCGTATGTGGAGGGCGACGGCACCGGGGTGGACATCTGGCCGGCGGCGCGAGCCGTGCTCGACGCGGCCGCGGCCCGCTTCGGCAGGCGGGTCCAGTGGATGGAGGTGCTCGCCGGGGAGAAGGCCTTCAACGAGACCGGCGAGTGGCTGCCGACCGAGACGATCGACGCCTTCCGGGACTACCTCATCGGCATCAAGGGGCCGCTCACGACGCCGGTGGGCGGCGGGTTCCGCAGCCTCAACGTGGCCATCCGCCAGCTGCTGGACCTCTACGTCTGCCTGCGGCCGGTGCGCTGGTTCCGGGGCGTGCCCTCGCCGGTGCGCAACCCCGAACTGGTGGACATGGTGATCTTCCGGGAGAACACCGAGGACATCTACGCCGGGATCGAGGCTGAGGCCGGGACGCCCGAGGCGGCGCGGGTCCGGGAGATCGTCCGGGAGGTATTCGGGCGGGAGTTGCGCGCCGACAGCGGGATCGGCATCAAACCGGTGTCGCGCACGGGCTCGCAGCGCCTGCAGCGTGCCGCCCTGAACTACGCCGTGGCCCGCAAGCGCTCACGGGTCACGTTCGTGCACAAGGGCAACATCATGAAGTTCACCGAGGGCGCCTTCCGCAACTGGGGCTACGAGTTGGTGCGGGAGGAGTTCGCGGCGGCAGCGGTGGGCTGGGACGACTGCGGGGGCGATCCCGGAGGGCGGATCCTCGTCAGCGACACCATCGCCGACATCGCCCTCCAGCAGGTACTGACCCGCCCGGCCGAGTTCGACGTGATCGCCACGATGAACCTCAATGGCGACTACCTGTCCGACGCCCTGGCCGCCCAGGTCGGCGGCATCGGCATCGCCCCCGGCGGCAACATCAACTACGTCACCGGCCACGGCGTCTTCGAGGCCACACACGGCACAGCCCCCAAGTACGCCGGCCAGGACAAGGTGAACCCGTCATCGGTTCTGCTCTCGGGCGTGATGATGTTCGAGCATCTGGGCTGGGACGCCGCCGCCGATGCGATCGTCGCCGCCATGGAGGAGACGATCGCCGCCGGGATCGTGACCTACGACTTCGCCCGGCTCATGGAGGGTGCCACCGAGGTGCGCTGCTCGGAGTTCGCCCAGGCGATCATCGACCGGCTCTGACAGAGCGGGGACGGGGAGCGACATGAGCGAGACCGCAACGCAGAAGCACGCGCCCGCGCGGGTGGCCGTCACGGGCGCCGCCGGCCAGATCGGCTACAGCCTGATGTTCCGCATCGCTTCGGGACAACTGCTGGGGCCGAACGTGCCGATCATCCTGCAGATGCTGGAGATCCCGCCGGCCGTGGGCGCCCTCGAGGGCGTGGCCATGGAGTTGGACGACTGCGCGTTCGGTCTGCTGGCCGGCATGGAGTTGACCGACCGACCCGAGACGGCTTTCTCGGGGGCCTCCTGGGCCCTGCTGGTCGGCAGCCGGCCCCGAACCAAGGGCATGGAACGCAAGGACCTGCTGGAGGCCAACGGCGGCATCTTCACGCGCCAGGGTGCGGCCCTGGCCGCCAACGCCGCCGACGACATCCGTGTCCTGGTGGTGGGCAACCCCGCCAACACCAACTGCCTCATCGCCCAGCGCAACGCCCCGGGCGTCCCCGCCGAGCGCTTCACGGCGATGACCCGGCTCGACCACAACCGCGCCATCGCCCAGCTGGCGGACCGGGCAGGTGCCGCCGTGGCTGACATCAGCCGCATGACGATCTGGGGCAACCACTCGGCCACGCAGTATCCCGACATCTTCAACTGCCGCATCGGCGACCGGCCGGCGAGCGCGGTGGTCGACGACCAGGATTGGCTCGAGGGCGGATTCATCCCCACCGTGCAGCAGCGGGGCGCCGCCATCATCGAAGCGCGAGGGGCCTCATCGGCCGCCTCGGCCGCCAACGCGGCCATCGATCACGTCGGGGACTGGGCGGCAGGGACACCCGCCGGCGACTGGGTCAGCGTGGCGCTGCCCTCCGAGGGCAGCTACGGGGTCCCCGAGGGTCTGATCAGTTCCTTCCCGTGCACCAGCGACGGCACGAGTTGGCAGATCGTGGAAGGTCTCGAGCACAACTCCTTCAGCCGGAGCCGGATCGACGCCTCGGTCGCCGAACTTGCCGCCGAGCGGGACACGGTGACCGAACTGGGCCTGATCGGCTGAGGCATCGGCATGAGCGGGGGCCGGGCTAAAAGTCGGTGATCTCCCGGAGGCCGGCGAGCGCGGTGCTGAGCCTCTCGAGCGCGGCGCGGTGGCCGACGAGGGCCTTGGTGTCGCCGGAGACGACGACACGACCCATCAGGAACTCTACGTGGGCGTCGAGTTCTCCCCTGGCGATGCCGCGCGCCACCTCGTAGCTCTGGCGGTAGACGACCGTGGCCTCGCCGGAGAACCCGCCGAGTGCCTCGGCGCCGTCCGCGTCAATCCGGATCCGGTAGGCACTGCGGATCCCGCCGGGGTGCTCCACGAGTTGCTGGATGACGAGCGGTGGTCCGCCGTCGGTGGTCACCCCGGCCTTCTGCAGCGCCTCGCCGGCGGCTGCCACCCATTCGGCGCTGAGGAACCCGACCACGGAGCACGGACCTCGTTCGTGGCGCAGCCGCGGTGTGTTCAGAGAGCTGCGAGGTTCGCCGCGGCGAACTCCCAGTTCACGAGCTTCTCGATCCAGCGCTCTACGTAGGCGGGACGGGCGTTGCGGTAGTCCAGGTAGTAGGCGTGCTCCCAGACGTCGATGGTCAGCAGCGGCGTCCGGTCACAGCGCTGGGGGAGGTCGGCGTTCGCCGTCGCCATGACCTCCAGGTCGTTGCCGCCCGCCACCAGCCACACCCAACCCGAGCCGAAGTGACCGCATGCGGCGTCGGTGAACTGCTTGCGGAACCCGTCGACCGATCCGAAGCCGCCCTCGATGGCGGCGCGCAGCCGGCCGCTGGGGTCGCCGCCACCGGCGGGATGCATGGAGTGCCAGTAGAAGGTGTGGTTCCAGACCTGGGCCGCGTTGTTGAAAAGGCCCCCGGCAGTGGTGACGATGAGGTCCTCCAGCGGGGCGCCTTCGGCTGCGGATCCCGCCACCAGCCGGTTCACGTTGGCCACGTAGCCGGCGTGGTGCTTGCCGTAGTGCAGCGCAACCGTGTCGGCGCTGATGTGCGGGGCGAGCGCGTCCTCCGGGTAGGGGAGCGGCGGCAGGTGAACGGTCGCCGGGTTACTCACGAGGGACCTCCGGGGGACGCAGGGGGTGGTCGCGTCCTGTGATAGCTGTCAGGGTGCCTCCAGTAAACCGTCTCGGGGCCCCGATCCGGCGGGCGCGCGGTGCGCGGTCCGGGAGGCCGCCAGTGCCAGGGCGAACGCCGCGACGGCGCAGACCACCGGCCAGAGCACCTCGCCGCGATCAGGCCACTCGAGACCGGTCCCGCTGATCACCTCGCCGTCCCCGGCGAGGTGCCCGACGCCGTTCGGCCAGGGCCAGAGCACGCGCAACGAGCCCAGCATCAACCCGACCATCGTCGCCATCACGTTGTCGTGATGCCTGGCGAGAAGCTTGCTGAGCAACGATGCGAACACCAGGGCCCCCGCCACCGCGCCCGCCGCGAACAGCCCGATCGGCGCCCAGTCCCGGTTGCCGAGAGCGTCGACGAAGGAGGCGTACAGCCCGATGATCAGCAGGACGAACGCACCCGAGATCCCCGGCAGGATCATGGCGCAAATGCCGAGCGCGCCGGCTCCGAGCCAGACGATCGTGACCGGCTCCGCCACGGGCGTGGCGCTGAGCCCGAACAGCCAGGCGCCGAGGGTGGCCACGGCCGCGGTCAGCAGCCCGCGGGGGACTCGCCAGGCGCGCACCTGGCGTGCCGCAACCAGCACGGCGGCGCAGACCAACCCGCCGAAGGCGCCGGCAGTGGATTCGGGGCGGTTCGTCAGCAGCCAGTCGACGGCACGTGCCAGCGCGGCCAGTGCCACGACGGCACCGGCAGCCACCGGCGCCACGAGTGCCCAGTCGATCCGGCGCAACCGCCCCGCAGCCCCTCGCGGGTCGCCGCGCAGCAGGTGCGCCAGTGCCCCGGCAACGCTCCTGACTGCCTCCAGGAGCCGCTCGTAGACACCGAGCAGCACCGCCACCGTGCTGCCGGAGACCCCGGGCACCAGATCGGCCACCCCGATGCAGAATCCTCGCAGGCCGTCGCCGGCCCACCGCAGCACGCCGGCGCCGCTCGGACGCTGCGCCGCTTGGCCGATCCCGTCGCGCACGCGTCCGGAGCGTCTCAGCGCTGGCCGGTGAGCTTGCGGTTCTTCAGCTTGGCCCTGACGTAGTCCCGGTTCGTCCAGGCGATGAAGTCGATGGAGATCTCCTTCGGGCAGGCCTCCTCGCACTCCCCGTGGTTGGTGCAACTGCCGAAGAATCGCTCCATGGTCTCCACCATCGCCTCGGTGCGCGCCCAACGCTCGGGTTGGCCCTGCGGGAGCAGGTTCAGATGCTGCACCTTCGCCGCCGTGAAGAGTTGTGCGGCGCTGTTCGGGCAGGCGGCGACGCAGGCGCCGCAGCCGATGCAGGCGGCCGCGTCGAAGGCACACTCCGCCGCCTCCTTGGGGACGGGCACCAGGTTGGCGTCGGGCGCCGCGCCGGTGTTGACCGAGATGTACCCGCCGGCGGCGATGATCCGGTCCAGAGCCGTCCGGTCGACCGCGAGGTCCCGGATTACCTCGAAGGATCCGGCGCGCCACGGCTCGACGGTGATGAGGTCCCCGTCGGAGAACTCGCGCATGTGGAGTTGGCACGTGGCCGTGCCCTTCTGCGGGCCGTGGGCGCGCCCGTTGATCATCAGGCCGCAGGTGCCGCAGATGCCCTCCCGGCAGTCCGACTCGAAAGTGATGGGTTCCCGGCCTTCCAGCGTGAGACGCTCGTTGAGCACGTCCAGCATCTCCAGGAAGGAGGCGTCGGGGCTGATGCCGCCGACGTCGTAGGTCTCGAAGCGGCCGGCGTCGCCGGGACCGTCCTGGCGCCAGACGCGCAGGCGCACGTTCAGCATTCCGTTCTCGCCGGCGCTCACTTGTAGGACCTCGTGGTGGGTGTCACGGCGCTGAAGGTCAGTTCCTCGCGGTGGCGGATCGGCTCGTCGTCCGGCCCTGCCCATTCCCACGCCGCCACGTGCGTGAAGTGCTCGTCGTCGCGGCGGGCCTCGCCCTCGGCGTCCTGGTGCTCCTCGCGGAAGTGCCCTCCGCAGGACTCCTCGCGCTCCAGCGCGTCGCGCGCCAGCAGCTCGGCGAGCTCGAAGAAATCGTCGACCCGTCCGGCCTTCTCGAGGGACTGATTCAGGGAGGCGGCCGAGCCGGGGACACACACGTCGGCGTGGAACTCCTGGCGTAGGGCGGGGATCTCCGCCAATGCCTTCCGGAGCCCGGCGGCGTTGCGCGCCATGCCGCAGTGGTCCCATACGATCCGTCCCAGCTCGCGGTGGAACCAGTCCACGGTGCGCGACCCCCGGGCGGCCGTCCAGCGGGCGGTGCGATCGCTCACCTCCGAGACGGTGTCGGCGAAGGCGGGATGATCGGTGCGGGGTCCCTCCTCGCCGAGGCGCCCCGCCAGGTAGTCCCCGACGGTGTAGGGGGCGATGAAGTAGCCGTCGGCCAGCCCCTGCATCAGCGCCGAGGCTCCGAGGCGATTGGCTCCGTGGTCGGAGAAGTTGGCCTCTCCGGCCACGAAGAGCCCCGGCACGTTGCTCATGAGGTTGTAGTCCACCCACAGCCCGCCCATCGTGTAGTGGACCGCCGGGTAGATCCGCATGGGTGCCCGGTGGGGATCCTCACCGGTGATGCGCTCGTACATGTCGAAGAGGTTGCCGTACTTGGCCCCCACCACGTCGGCGCCGTCACGCGCCAGCGCATCGGAGAAGTCCAGGTAGACCCCGTTGCGCAGCGGGCCAACACCCCGGCCGGCGTCGACGACGGCCTTGGCGTTGCGCGAGGCCACGTCGCGCGGCACCAGGTTGCCGAAGGCTGCGTACTTCTCCTCGAGGTAGTAGTCGCGTTCGGCCTCGGGTATGTCGGCGGGCGCTCTCGCGTCGTCGAAGGCTCTCGGCACCCAGATGCGCCCGTCGTTGCGCAGCGACTCGGACATCAGCGTCAGCTTGGACTGGAAGTCGTCGCCCGCGGGGATGCAAGTGGGGTGGATCTGCGTGTAGCAGGGGTTGGCGAAGAGGGCGCCACGCCGGTGTGCCCGCCAAGCCGCGGTGACGTTGCACATCTTGGCGTTCGTCGAGAGGAAGTAGACGTTGCTGTAGCCGCCGGTGGCCAGGATGACGGCGTCGCCGGCGTGGGCGGTCACCTCGCCGGACAGCAGATCCCGCACCACGATGCCGACCGCCCGCCCTTCGGCGACCACCAGGTCGAGCATCTCGGCCCGGGTGTGCAGGTTGACGGTGCCCGCCGCCACCTGCCGCATCAACGCCGAATAGGCGCCGAGAAGGAGCTGCTGGCCGGTCTGGCCGCGGGCGTAGAAGGTGCGGGACACCTGCGCGCCGCCGAAGGAGCGGTTGTCCAGCAGGCCGCCGTACTCGCGGGCGAAGGGAACGCCGGCCGCGACGCACTGGTCGATGATCGCCAGTGACGTCTCGGCGAGGCGGTACACGTTGGCCTCGCGGCTGCGGTAGTCGCCGCCCTTGATGGTGTCGTAGAACAGGCGGAAGACGCTGTCGCCGTCGTTCTTGTAGTTCTTGGCCGCATTGATGCCACCCTGGGCGGCGATGGAGTGCGCCCGGCGTGGCGAGTCGTGGTAGGTGAAGGCCTTGACCCGGTAGCCCAACTCGCCGAGGGAGGCCGCCGCCGCCGCCCCGGCCAGGCCGGTGCCCACCACGATGACGGTGAAACGGCGCTTGTTGTTGGGGTTGACGAGGCGCAGGGCGAACTTGTGGTCCGTCCAGGCGTCCTCCAGGGGCCCTTCGGGCAGCCGTGCGTCCAGGCTCCCGTTCATGGCGCGCCTCCCGCGGCGGTCCGGCGGCGGTCCGGCCGGGGCTGCCGGTGGCGCTCCGGCGGCCTAGAATGGCCGCCTACGTCGCCCCCGGCATCCCCGCCCTCGATTGCGGGCGTCAGTCCTCTGGGGCTGTGATATCTGACGTCGGTCATGACTCGGCTCCGGCGTGGTCGATTTGCTGTTGCCGTTCCCGCACGACGGAGCGCCCGCCGTCGTCGATCACGCCGGCCTGCACCAGGATCGGGAAGCTGAGGTTGCCGACGAGGATCACCGCGGCGAAGGCTTGGGCGAACCTGCGCCGCAGCGGGTTCCAGCGCGGGCTGTTGATGCCGAGACTCTGGAACATGCTCCAGGCGCCGTGGTAGATGTGCACCGCCAACGCCACGTTGGCGACGATGTACCAGATGGCGACGGGCAGGTTGGAGAGGCTCGCCACCACGTTGTGGTACGGGTCGCCGCGGATGTAGTCGGGGTTGAAGTGGCCCCAGGTCAGGTCGGCCAGGTGGTACACGACGAACAGGCCGGCAAGGGGACCGGTCCAGCGCATCGTGCGCGAGGCGTAGTCGGCGGCGATGTAGTCGCGGCCCCCGGCGTAGCGCCGGTCGGCCGACCGGCTCATCCGGGTGAGGCTGTAGGCCGAGTGGATGTGCAGCGCGAAGGCGGCGATGAGGCCGAAGCGCAGGGCCCAAAGCACCCAGGTCCGGGGGATGACCTCGGTGCCGAGATCGCGCAGGGTCTCGGCGTACTCGTGGGTCTCCCACGGGCCCTCGTAGAGATGCAGGTTGCCGAGCATGTGCACCAGCACGAACCCCAGCAGGGCGAGACCGGTCAGCGCCATCACCCACTTCTTGCCCACCGCCGACTGGTAGAGGTTCAGCGGCCACGGGAGTTCCCGGCGCGCTGACCGCCGGGATTGCCGGCTCGCTGGCTTCTCGGCAGTCGGCGTCGGGGTGGCTGAACTCAGCGTGCTGCTCCTGCGTGCGGTCGCGGGGCGGATCCGGGGGACCGGCGACTCGGTGGGGCTCTGCGGGTCGTACGTTACCGGCGAGAACCCCCGTCGCCGGGAAACCCCGGAAAATCCCCGCTCCCGCACTTGATTTTGGCCGAGACGCCCGGCATACTCTCTATGACACGCTTGTAATTACACAGGTGTGAATAGACCTGTGGACAACACAGGTGCCAACAGGTGCTCGGACGGCTGTCGAAGGCAACCACGCCGGGGGTCCCCCTGGGTCCGAGACTCCAAGGATCGAGAGGATGTCCGGATGTTCACCCAGGAGATGCGAGTCCAAGATCCGTGGAAGCAGTACGCCAACTGCCTCGGGGTGGATCCCGATCTGTTCTTTCCCGAACGCGGGGCTTCCACCAAGGAGGCCAAGCGGGTCTGCGGTGCATGCGTTGTGCGCACGGAGTGCCTCGAGTACGCCCTCGAGAACGGCGAGAAGTTCGGAATCTGGGGCGGCATGAGCGAGCGGGAGCGCCGTCGCGTGCGCCGCGAGCGGGCCCTGGCACGGCGGCAGGCGAGCGAGTCCGCCACGGCCTGAGGGACCTCCGGTCGGCGAGCGGTTCTGGCCCGCTGCCGGTCTCCGCGAGCGCGGCGTCGCCTCATCCTCGACGGCGCCGGTAGGTCGGCAGACTATTTTCGCCCGCTGCCGGTCTCCGCGAGCGCCGAGCGGGTAACCTGAAGTCGTGGCAGTAATCGGAACGACCGAACTGATCATCATCCTGGTGATCGTCTTGGTGATCTTCGGCGGCGCCAAGCTACCGAAGCTTGCGCGGTCCCTCGGGCAGGCCCAGAGAGAGTTCCGCAAGAACGCCGGTGACGAACTCGAGGAGTCGACCTCGAGCGGATCCGCCGAGACCAAGAACACCAGCGACACCTAGCCCCGCCGGCACGGGTGAGCCCGGCCGCGCAAACTGGCGCGGCACTCGCCGCCGGAGACCAGGGTGACCCCGTTCCGGCGTCCGCGGCCTCTCGGATCGCCGCAGTCAAGCGGTACAGTCTTGCCAATGGCATCTGCGAGGTTGTGCTCCGACGGCCGAGTGACGATCCCCAAGGACCTCCGCGACGCCTGCGGGCTCCGTGTCGGCACCGAGTTCGACGCCGAACTGACCGACGACGGAATCCTGCTCCGCCCGCGGCCTGAGCGGGACCCCGATCAGTGGTGGTTCTGGACCGAGGAGTGGCAGGCCAAAGAGCGCGAGGCCGAGGCGGACATCGCCGCGGGCAGGCACGGGCCGGTGTTCTCGTCGGGGGAGGAGTTCCTGACGGCGCTGCGCGAGATCGCCGGTTTGGGGCCTGGCGGCGACAGCACGGCGGACTGAGGCCACCGGAGCGCCCCGCTTTGCGCCGTGCCCACACATTGAGGCCACCACCTACAGTGTCGGAGCGACAGGCGATTTCACGCTGCGAGTCCGCGGGATGCGCGCAATGTCGGAACCGAAAAATGTCGGACTTAGCCTTCGTACCGATGCGTATGGCCACCCAAGTTCGGAATTCGCTATCGCTTGGGACGCCCCAGACCACACCGGCGGTTCTCCCATCACAAACTACCAGGTGACAATCTCAAGCCCCGCGACACGGAGGGGCCTGAATCTGGGCTTGGACAATAGCCGACCCGAAAGGGTGGCCTTCAACACAACGGATAGAGACGCAACCTACGTCTCAGCCTACATGGTGTACGAAGGAAACTTCTACAGGACGTACACGGTAGCTGTACGTGCCGAGAACAGCACCGGTCTGGGCCCTCCATCGACTGCCGTGCAGATAGAGACGCCGTGTCCGCTCACTTGGTGGGCTGCTGGAGATTCTTTCTCGTCTGGCACCGGCGCAGGGAATCAGGAGGGGGATTGCAGAGGATCGTTGGTAGACGTGTATGTGCGCGGTGTCGAGAACCACCTGAGTGATCGAGGGAGGTTATATGTCATCGGATATCCGAGTATTGTTGCACCTACAGTGGAGTGGAGTTGCTGCAAAAGGGTTGGGGTTGGGGCCCGAACCTAGGTCATGGCTGCTGGGGTATTCATAGGATCTATGCCTCAACTCTTATCAGAGCTGCAACTTATCTTACACAGGTCTTGGTGCTGCAGTTCAAGAAGTAAACAGACTACTTGGAGAAAGTCGCGTTCGTTTTGTCGATGTACAAGCTGTATTTCGGGAAGGTGGGCATGAGCTTTGCGGAAGTGGTGACGATTGGCTGCATGGAATTAAGGGTACTGACAACGCTGCCTATCATCCCAATCAGCTGGGACACGCGGCAATTGCGCAGGCTCTAGTGGATCAGATTAGTTCTGACTGGTCCTAACCCTTGGATAGTCCTCCATCAACGCCTGGATCGACAACTGGAACCAGAACCCCCGCCCCTTCGTGTGGCGCAAGACCGCAGACGAGTTCGTCGAGACCATGGCCACATGTCTGCAACGAATTCCCCACTCAGGGCACTAGACGTGCGGGCCGCGGTCCTCGATGCCGCGGCGCACGTCGCGGCCGGCGATGACGCCGCTGAGGTGGGCGCGGCGGGCCTCGGCGGCGGCGAGGTCGGGGTCCGCTCCGAGCGCCTCCTGCAGTTCGTTGGCCAGCAGGGCGGTCAGTGTGGTGGCCATGGTGGTGTATGTCTCGGCGAGGCTGTCGGCGATGGCGCCGTCGGCGGCCACGTCCGCGGTGTATCTGCCGCGCAGTCGCCACTGCGACAGGGTGGCCGCATCGACGCCGAGTCCGTCGAGTACGCCGGCGGGGGAGCGGTGCGCCGCGTCCGGGAGGAGGTCGAGGCAGGCGGCGATGTTGTGGCCCGCGCGGCGGAGTTCTTTCTCGCTCGGCGTGGGCGTGCCGTGGAGGACTGCGAGCGCCTTGATCGCGGTCTCGGCGGTGATCGCCGCGGTCGTGCAGATGCGGACCATGCGCTCTAGGCGGGCCCGTTCGGCGACCTCCGGGGGGAGGGGCGCGTCGGCCTCTTGTGTCCCGCGGTGGGTGGCGGCCTCGAGTTCGCTGAGCCGCGGCAGGACCCAGTGGTCGAACTGGCGGAGGGCCTCGTGTGCGTCGCTCATGGGCAGAACCATCTCCTTGTTCCAGTTGACGGGGGCCCGTTCGGCGGCCGTGGCCACCGCCACGGCGGTGTCGTGGATGCGCCGTTCCAGGGAGGTCGGCACGTTGTCGATGCGGGCGCGCCATTCGGGCCGGTCGGTCACGTGTACCTGCACCGGCCACGGCGCGGCGGCGGCCCCCGCGGCCGCCTCGAGGGCTTGGCGGCGGGCCGCGCGCTGGGAGTAGTCGAGGTCGGCGTAGATCGCCACCAAGTCGATATCGCTGGACAGCGTCGCCATCCCGTCGGCGACCGAGCCGAACAGGAGGACCTCCTCGGCACCGATCTCCAGGAGCGCCGCGGCGGCTCGGCCGGCTGCTGCGAGCGTCGGCGCGGCGGGGGCGGCGATGGTCGTCACGGCGATCAGCCTACGCGCCGCGCCGTTGCGGCGGCGCCCGGGCGGGGGTATCACCAGCGGTCGCCTTCCGGATGTGCCGGACCCGGTCCTCGTCCGGCACTCGCCTGCGGGGGTTCAAAGGATGATCGCCTCGAGGAGCATCGCCCGATGCCCCTCGTACTCGTCGGGCTTGAGGCCGCCAGCAGAGACGACGTCCACATCGACGCCCAGCAGCTCCGCGAGGGCGCCTTGGAGGCGCGCCAGGTCGAACAGGGACGACCCCGTCTCGAACCTGGCCAGGAAGTCCACGTCGCTGGCGGGGCCGTCATCGCCGCGGGCCGCCGAGCCCACCAACGCGATGGAGGTGGCCTTGTTGGCGGCCGCCGCGGTCTTGATGGCAGCGCGGTGGGTGCCCAGGACGAGTTCACGCCGAGTCATGCTCCCGGAGTCCCCGGCGAGTGCGACGCCGCGACGCGCATGCCCGCAACTACAGCTTCCTGCTGACCGGCAACGAGGCGAGGCTCAGCCCGCTGTACGACCTGCACTCGTCGTTGCCGTACGTGGCCCGAGGCGTCGGTGAGCGGGAGATGGCCATGCGCTACGGGTCCACCTTCACCGTCTACAGCGCCGGCTCGGACCACGCCCTGCTCGATGTCGCTGCCCGTCTCGGGTTGCCGGAGCGCCGATTGTTGGATCGCGCCGAGGATCTGGTGTCGGGGGCCTCAACCGCGCTCGAAGAGGAGGTCACTGCCTTGTCCCCCGAGTTGCAGGATCTTCCGGAAATCGAGCGGTTGCTGCGCAGGCTTGGGCGGCGCGTGGTTGGAGTCGAGCGGACGATCGAAGCGAATCGCCGCCGCCTCCGGGAGCCTCACCGGCGGCCTCGCTGACTACCGGCGGCTTCGCCCCCGCCGCGCCCGCGGTCGGTCACCACCGAGGCCGTCGAGTCCGGCGGCGGACCGCGACGGCGGCGCGCCGATCACGCGGTACCGGGCTGAGATCTATAGAGGCGCGACCCGACGGCGAGGATCGTCCGAGCGGGCCGCGCTCGGAGGGCTGGCCACCTGAACAGGGCCCCCGCGCAAGTGCTTGACATGCGGGGGGGGGGTACCTTGCCCACCGGTCGGCCGCCAGAGGTGCTGCGCCGACCGCCCCGTCCGTTGACACGAGCGGCCGCGCCCGAGCCGATCCAATGGAGCGCAACGCGCTATGAAGTCCCGAGTTCACCTCGTCGCCATGATCGTGACCGCCGTGTTGGCCGGGTCGTTGGTGCCGGCGGCGGCCTCCTCCCCGGCGGTGGCGCAGGAGCAGACGTCCTGGCTCGGATTCAGCTCCTGAGGAGATGTGATCGTTCGGATGGATACTCGACGCGGTAGTCGGCCGTCCCGTCAGCTGGGGCGAGGCACGAGGCAACCATCCCGTGCGCAGTCGGGAGGCACGTCGAGGCGGACGGATCGGAAGAGTGTTGTGGGCCGTAGCACGCCTCCGCGCTCCGGGACTCGCCGCGACCTGACCGGTGGCGGCAAACGAAGGATTCCCCCAATCTCAGCTTTGCCGGTCCTGTTGGCGTTGGGGAGTTCGGCATTGCTCATTGCGTCGATCGTTCTGATGGTCACAGCAACCGACTCGCTCTCAACCCTCAGGCTGTCGTACGTGCTGGGCCTTGCCGGCTTCGCCGCTGCCGCGGTGGCCGACACCGTGCACAAGCGAAAATGTGATCGAGAGATGCGAAACGATCGATTTACCGCGGCAACGATGCTGTGGTTCGGTTCTTTGGTCGTCACTGTCATCAGCGCGTATCTTGCAGCTGGCGAGGCTGCACTCTGAAGCCAAGTCGCAGTTGGTGATCTTCTTGTGCTCTGCACGACGACCGGCTTTCAGCTTCGACGGCACGAGATCGCCGTCGAAGCTCAGATCGCGCGGCGGTCGTGCGGCTGTTTCGGTCCGGGGAGTGTCCGCGAGTTCGGCTATTGGACGAGCGGGTGCCGCGCTGTCGCTCATCGCCACGGCGTCTGTGCTGGGCGCGGTGCTCTTCGTAGTTCTTGCATTGCCCGTCAAAGCCGAGGAGTCTGCCCAGCGGTGCGATGGACGCGAGTCGATCCGCGTGCTTTTCCTTCTGGACACGTCGCGGAGTCTGCGCGTGAATGACCCCGACGGCCGGCGGGAGACAGGCACGGTGGATGCGCTCGACGATCTGGGCCAGATCGTCGAAGACTACCGTCTGCGATTGCGGCGCCACTACCCACACTGGTCGGTCTTTGCGGCGGTTGACACGTTCTCTGGACTCCACGACGAACCCGAGTTGAACAATCCATACAACCGCCTAAGCGGCAGCTGGCAGGATCTGGGAGATCTAGGCGGTCTTCAAGCCCTGCGTCAAGCTGCGGGTCGCGCGCTCGAGCAGCCCGGATACTGGACTGACTACCGGGAGGCGATCCGCGGTGTGCTCGACCGCTTCGCTGAACCGTTGCCGAATGGGATCCCTTCGTGTGACTATCTATTCTGGTTCACTGACGGCGATCACGACACAATTTCAGCAGGCGTTTCTACGCCGGCAGAGCAGGCACAGATCGATGATATGTGCCGTGTCGGAGGCTTGGTCGATCAGCTGCGACGCACGGGCGTCAATGTCACCGCTATCGAACTCCGCGTGCAGCGGGACTCGTCGGCGCAACTCCGCCGCTTGGTGGTCGGCGGCCCCGACTGTGTAGGACTTGACGGGGAGGTCGCCGATGTCGCGTCCGTGGCGGATCTTGCGACCGGAATCGAGGAGACCGTATTCCGCTTGGTCGATCCCGATTTCCCGCGCGAGTTCCTGGATCCATGCGAGTCGAATCCGGCGGAATGCGAATACCGCTTCACTCTCTCCGACGGCGTCGAGTGGGTGAAGGTCTACGTGGACCTTCGAGGAGTCAGGGACCGCTCCGACGTGTCGATTGCCCTCCACGGACCTGACGGGACTCCGATTGCTCCGTTCGCATTCGGAGATGACTGGACCCGGATTTCAACGTCAGGAATGTTGGGCAGGCAACCGACCCGGAACATCAGTGTCGCCTGGGCGCATCGGGTCGCACGGCAGGTCTACGGCATGGAATGGGGAGATGATCAGGTCTGGACGCTCGTCTTCTCCGGCGCGGAGGCTGCGAACGCGCGCGCCGGAATCCGCAAGGACGAGCGCGGTGCCCCGACCCTCGAGGAGTTGCAGTTCAGCGGCAGCGACTTGAGGGGGAGAATCAATCCGGCGCCCAGTGAGGATGAGATGGCGCGGCTCGTCCTGCATCTCGATGACGGGCGCAACGTCGAGGTCAGTGGGTTGGATGGCAGGATCAGGTCCGGCGGCCGGTTCACGATTCCTGGCATTGTCGATCGCGTGGCCCGCGCCGCGCGGGGCGACGATTACCTGCCGACACGGGGCTGCGTTGGGACAGCCGAGCTGTCGGTCAACAAGGTGGTCGACTACGGGAGCTTCAGCGGTCCTTGGACTGCGCCGCTGCGGGCATCGGTGGTCGAGGTCCCCGTTCCGAGAGCACTGTGTGGATTGTCCGGCCGAATGGTGCCGACGCTCAGGGCGATCGCCGCAGACCCGGCGGACCGGTTCGACCCGGCGGGAACACTGGCGATCACGGCGGACGGTGGATTCCTTGACGGGTTGCTGACCGTGACCGATGTGCACATCGAGTCTGTCTCGGGGTCATCATCCGTGGACTTCTCGCCCGAGTGGTCGAGCGGGTGGCGATGCGACGTTCCGGCCGATGCCGTCGACTACTCCTGCGGCGATGCCTTTCGGCTCACTGTGAATGCCGACTCCGACTCCGAGGTCGACATCAGGTTGTCCCTGTCTTCCATCAGCGCCGATCCGATGCAGGAGCCGCCGGTTGTGGAGAGGACCACATACATCATCCGGGACGTCCTGGTGGACGGCAAATTGCCGGGTCCGGTGATCGCCGCGGTAGACGAGAGCCGACCGGGCGGATTTCTGGATGTCTCCGCTGACGGCGGTACCGCGGACGGAGTATTGGTGTTGGACGGGCTGATCGCGGAGTCCGTGAACGGTTCCGCCGAGGCGGCACCGCCGATCCTGAGTGTCGGGGACTGGCGGTGCGTGATCCCGGCTGGAGCGAGAGCGCAGACCTGCCCGCCGTTGCAGGTTCTCTCGGGTCTCGCTGCGGGAGACGTCGCCGTCGACGTGGTTCTGTCGATTCGAGGCCTTGTCGACGATCCGAATCATCCACAAGTCGCTCAAGACATGAGGGTGGTAGTTCGTGACATCATTGTGCCTTCGGCGCTGCCGGCCGTCTCCGATGTCGTGGTTGAAGATCGGTTCGATCCGTCGGGCTCGCTGCGAGTCATCACTCAGGGAGGGGTGTTCGCCGGCTCGGTGACCGTTGAGACCGCATCGGACGGCCTGCTGCCCGTCGAGTCCGTGGACGGCGTTACGCCGCGACTGCGGCCCGGCGCGGAGTGGCGCTGCGAGGTGCCGGCAGGTGCAGTGGACCATGTGTGCCCTACCATGGTGATCGAGGCGACCGCTGAAGGCGACGCGACGATGGATCTGATCGTGCCGTTGCGTGCAGCGGGCGGCGATCCGGCGACGGTTCCAGGATTGACTAGTTATGTGCGGGTCGAGGACATCTCGATCGGCGTGAGGGAGACGGGCGAAGTCCTCGAGCACTTCATGCGCTACCTACTGATAGCCGTGGCTGTGTTCTTGGCGGTCCGGGTGCTGTCGGCGGGGGTGCGGCGCCGCTGGACGAAGTTGTCCAACAATATGTACTTCGTCGCCGACGGCCGGGTCGAGGGCGATGTGATCGTGCCGGGTGCCCTGCAGGATCATCGCTGCCGCGAGCTTCGGCGATCTGTAGCGAAGGCGGAATTGAGCAAAGCCGATGTCGCGCTGCGAGTACCGTGGTGGCCCCTGCTCGCCGGCTGGCCGTTGCGGATCGTGGCGACGGCAAAGGGGCGAGGGCGCAGCATCGCTGCGAGCGGTCAGGTCGACACGGACGTGACCAGGTTCGCAATCCGGTCCGAGCCTGACTCCAGGACGGTCGGTCAAGCGCTGAACGGCGGATGGGTCATCGTCGAACGCGATCACAACCACTATCAGCTGGTGTTGTGGGACGGACCCCGGGATGAGAAGGAACTGCTGGCGACCGTGGAGAGGATCTGGCGCGAGTTCGAGCGGCGGCCGCGGAACCGGGAGCCGTCCGACCCGAGCCGGCAGAGTCTAGCCCAGAGCGAGCCGCAGGCACCGCCCACGGGGGCCTTAAGGGACAGTCCAAATGGCTGCCCGGACGAGCAGGACGAGCAGGACGAGCAGGGTCCGCCCGCGTCTCCGGGCCTGTCCCGCCGAAGGCAGCGACCACCGAAGGAGCCTGAGGCCCGGACGGGGCGCGCCTGAACCTCAAACCCAACGGACAAGGAGAGATGCACATGTTGAGTCCAGTAATCATGATCGGCTGCGGTGGGTCTGGCTCCAAGGCGATTCGCTATGTGAGATACGCCGTCAAGCGGAAGCTTCACACAGCAGGCTGGCCAGACGATATTCCCGCTGCGTGGTCGTTCATTGGAGTCGACGCCCTGAGCAAGCAAGAGGGTGGGGATGCCGACGAGATTCCGGACCTGCCCAAGGATGATTTTGTACAGATCACCAAGGGGCTCAGCGACTACTCGATGCTGAACGAAGCGCTCCTGACCATGTATCCGACGAATGATCCCTCGTATCAACATCTCATCGGTTGGCGTCCCGATCCGGATCAGGTGCAAATCGCCGTTGAGATGGGCTGCGGCCAGATCCGCACCATCGGGCGAGCCGTCGGTCTGTATACACTTCAACGCAGCCTAGGTAAGAGGATAAGCGATGCCTTTGATCGTGCTCAGGCTGGCTCGGGACTCAAGGAGGTTTCGGCCACGCTGGGGAAGACCCGATCAACCCAATCAAGTGGAGATCAGACGGATAAACCGCCGCTTGTCGTGGTCTGTGCGTCACTTGGGGGAGGGACCGGGGCTGGGATCGCTCTCGATGTCATTGATATGTTGCGACGGACAAGTGATTATGGTAAGGACACAATTCTCGTTCTATTCAGTATCGACATCTTCGGCAGGTCCGCGAGAGATATGGCGGGAAACTCGCTTGCCATGCTGTCCGAAGTCCTTGCCTCGTATTGGAAGATGCCGAGTGAGCCCGGAGCAGGAGACGTCTTTGGACAGCTGGAGGGCAGGCCGGGTCATGGGCCAAAGGCGATCTTCGTAGTCGGCTCGCAGAGCATGCAGGGCGCGACAATTGGCAGTTCGAAGCGTGACGCGGACAACCTGGCTGTGACGGCTTATCGGTCTGTCGGAGAGGTGCTGTCCACTTGGGTCGTCGATGAGAGTGTTCAAGAGTTAGCTTCGCATTATTTGGCGACGAATTGGGCAAATCAGCAACGCAAAACGCCGGGCGGTTATGGCTTCGGTGCCAAGGAGCAGCAACCCGGCATGGTGTCGTCCTTCGGGGCGGCGACTATCACCCTCGGTCGCGAGTATTTCAGTGCTTGGGCAGCTGATCTTCTGGCGCGCCAGACGATCGGTGAACTCGTTGAAGGTCACCTTAGGAGCGATCAGTCTGGCACGGGTGGTGACGAGCGTACTGACTCCGAAAGAATCCTGCACCTAGCCGAACGGAACTTGTGGAGGCTGTTCGATGCCAAGGATCGAACGAATCGCGAGCACCGCGCTGATTCGCCTGTGGATGTTCCGAGCCTATACGACGAGATTATCAGCCACGCCGATGCATCCGCTGTCGAGAGCAAATTCCGGGAACCGCTCAGCTATAGCGACGAGCTACCAGGCCGAGAGTGGCAGAGCAATATTCATCAAGAGTTGAATCGTATCTGGGAGTGGGTTGGAGAGCAGGGCTCTCGGTCGATCGACTACGATAAGTTGAATAGCGTCGCAAAGTCTTTCCCCCAAGCGGTGTGTCAAGCCGTCACCGAGATCATCGCGGATACCTCGATTCCTGTGGCCATCGAAGTGCTAAAGCAGGCGAAAGCGCAGGCAGCGTCGTATGTTGAAGAGCGACTGTCAGCCACAGTGCGAAACTATGATGAGTGTGAGAAGCGTTACGACGATGTCCGAAGTCGACTCAATACGAGACGCAAACTGAAGTACACACATGACGACTGTGCGGTGTGTGTGGATGCCGCAGTGAGCTATCTGGAAGCCCTTTGGGACGAGAGACGGCACTGGGAGATCAAAGGCGTGATTGATTCAGCGTGCAATAATGTCTACGAGGAGATCATTCGCGGCCTATCAAGGGATTTGCGGGTGCTCGCGGAGAACATGCGTAAGGAACCGGTCAAGAGTTGGCCGAATGATGCAAGCGATCGGCCGGTATCCTACTTGCCCGGGCCCCTAGAATTTGCGCTCGAAGATCCGGAATGCTGGCCCGGGATGCTTGAATCTATCTGCAAAAGACTCGACGGCTATAGGCCGGGTCGAGATCCGCTGGACATGGCGCGGCGCGTGCTCATCCGAGGCTGCGAGGATGGAGAGATCGATCTTCCTGCTGGACTTAGACACAGTTCAGGCGATAGGGGATGGTTTCCATCAGACGGATCGCTCATCACAATTACGTCCGAATTGGTCGGCGATAGGATTGTGAATCGCACTAGGACTCTCATGAACTTGCGAGCATTTCGAGGGGTGATTGACGAAGGGTTGAGACAGTACCTTGGGGATCCCCAGAAAGGGGACCATACGAATCGGCTGAAGAGATTCGAGACATGCTTGGGGGATGCGCTTAGCCTGTCGCTTCCGCTGGTGCAGCTTGACAAGGATCTCTGTCAGAAGTTATACAACGATAAGGCAGGTCCGGAGGCGGTCAATCGCGTGTGCTCGGCCTTCCCATTTGATGCCGGGCATCCAGCCTTTGATATTGCTAAGACCGCTCTGGGGGATCACTATCGGCGGGTGAGCGCTGGCGATCCGCCATCAGTGATGATTTCATCGGTTATGGAGTATCCGGTTCATCCGATCGCCGTCAGCTCGCTCATGCACCCCATCGCCGAAGCCGTGCAGCGCTGCAAAACAGCCGACAGCCTGCAGGCTGACTTCTGGAACTGGCGCCGGGGTAGGACACTCCCTTCATTTATCCCTGTACCGGCCGAGGTGCGGCGCGCACTGATATGCGGTTTCGCGATAGGGAGGATGTGCGGCTATGTCACGGCTGACACCAAGAAGGCGGTGAAGATCAGCGGGACCCCGAAAGCTCTCGGTTCGAGCGAGACTGTGACCTTTCCGTGGCCGTTGTTGTCTGAGGTAAGGGATCCCCGTTGCCTGCTGCCAGCGCTTCTGGAGTCGTTTGTTCTATGCATTGCCAAGGCAGCCGCTGATCATGAAGCGGCCTTCGAGCCGTATGCGCGGCTGTATGATCTCGGCAAGGACCTTGAAGATGCCCAGAACTCCGAACTGCATTCCCTTATCAGGAACGGCGACGTACCGAGGGCACAGGTTGATGAGCCGAAGGTGCGAGGCCATGACGAATGTGAAAG
The DNA here is from genome assembly GCA_026708055.1 of bacterium. Taxonomy (NCBI): domain Bacteria; species bacterium. The sequence goes on from JAPOVS010000039.1 coordinate 42,749, forward strand.
GATGACGGCAGCCGAGAATTATCTCAAGCCCCAGATCGAATTTCTCAAGCAGCTTGAAGTCGAGCCCTTCAAGGGCGATGAGTGGTGCACCAGCAAGGGTATAGGGAGTGAAGCTGCATTTCAGAGCGAAGGCGCGTCAAGTCTGGTGCCTGTACGCGAGCTGCTGCCAGAAATGAGGGAATGCTTCGAACACATCCTTAGTTCGCTAAGGAAGGACAGAAGGGCGGAAGGCTATGACATCTGAGCAAGCCATGTTGACGATCTGCGCTAGCGCTGCGGTCGAGCGTGTGGATCAGCTGCTCGCGTCATGGACGAGATCGCATCTGGTGAAGAACGTAGCCGTGTCTTCTCCTAGAGAGATGGCAAAAAGTGGTCCTAAGGCCGCCTGCACGTACTACGACTCAGGGGATGAGAACGCGATTAGTGAGATGCAGCTGACCGAGGTCTTGGGCCGCCAGCCTGCGGGCACCAGAGTCACCTTGGCGGTGTTTCGAGATGGAGCAGACGACCACGGCGATGCAGATGAACGTTGGAGGGAGAGCATTGAATTGGAGAAGTCGGCAAGACGTTGCCTCGAAGACGTCTTGGAGCGGAGGGTTGTCCGTAAGAGCATCACGGTTGGTGTATATGACTATCCGTGCCCCGTGGAAGCGTTTTCCGCCGATTGGGATCAACACTTGGTGCACGACAGGGTAGTTCTTCAGCTGCCTATGAGAGTCTTGAAACTTGGCACCGGTGACCTTTCGGGCCTCTGTGCGATGATGGCATTGTCTGCTGGTGGTAGCTGGGCCTTCAGTGATGGTGCGGTATTGAACTCGACATATGATGACCAAAAACAGCGGGCGAGACAGTGGGGTGCGGTGCGCATCGTTCGACCGGAGATTCGTATTGTGACCGTCGGATCGTTGGACGCAGAGATCGCAGAGGTGACGGATCGAAATTTCGTCGAAAAACCTCCATGGCCTCTCCCATGCGATGAACCGGTCCGTTCATCGAGCAATGATCCGTTCACCAGTGTGCCCAAGGAGATCGCGCTGCCCAAGACTAGCGTCTCGGAACTGGTGAGGACGTGTGGGTTTGATGTTGATGAAATCGTGGAGTACCGCGAGTGCAATCAGTTCAGGCTTGAGCTTCGTGACGCGTTGTTCAGCATGAACGTGGCGACGCTTGTCCGGATGCATCTGAGGGAATGGATTGCGGTATCGCAGGAGGACATTAGCGAGGCTGAGGCGGTCGTTGACGCGATCGATCGTTTCGACCATCGAGTGACGAATCTAGAAGCTGCTGTCGCGGCGCTGCGCAAGGCCAACGTGGCGGACCTCGAGCTGGGAAGGGATGTCGCGCGCCGCGCTCGGGAGCCGTGGAAAAAGATGCGCGAGTTCTTTTTCAGCCTGGTCGACGGTGGCGACTTGCCGCCGGGTGTGTCGCCGCTGAACCCGCCTGTGGACGCGCGGCCCGACCAGATGCCCGTTTGGTCAGACCCGTCGGCCCTTGCGCCCGCTCCAGATCGACCGCTCGATCCCTTCGATCTCGTTGGACTTGACCGGGCAATTGTGGATCGCCTGGGCGTCCGATGCATTCATCCGTTGGACGTACTGCATGCGCCCAGACTCGACTCCATCATCACACGCGAAGAGGATCCATTTCCGTATCTGACTGACGGTCTGCGCCCCGACCTCAGGGGCAAAATCGCCCCCGAGATTCGCGATAGGTGGATAGAGTGGCGAGATACGTGGTGGTCCACTCCTCTGGGAGAGTTGTCGAATATGCTCGGCAGCGCGATCGAGCGCGCGTACGGCAACTTCGTAGAATCTGTAAAGGCAATTAAGCAGATCAAGACTGACCGCTATGTCGTTGAACAGTACTCGTTCAACCATCGGCCATTCACCGCTTGCTTGCTTACGTTCTTGAGTGCGGCGGGGCTCTTGGCGTGGCGACTGCTCGGCAATGGTGGACCGGTTCCAGAAAGCGGAAGCGGATTTGTTGGCACGGTCATACTCTGTGGAGTTCTGCTTCTACTGCTGCACATTTGCTACCGAAGAGAGCTTAAGCTGATCGATCAATCAGAACTCTCTTCGAGAGAATTTCTGGATGAAGTTCAGCGAGTGCAGCACCACGCGCTTGAGGTGGCACGCCTGCATGGACTTGGCCGAGCCTTCATGGACCACCAAAGAGTTGCACGCGTACTGCTTTACGAACCCTTTGGGATCGGGGGGATCGAAGCAGAGACTGTGACGTCATCTGAGGACGCCAGCAAGCGATTCGCGAATCTTGGACCGCCCTCTGTTCTCTGTGGCTCTTCGACGCTGAGCGATGAACAGAGAGAGGCGCTTGCGAGGCTTGACAGGGACGATGTTTATCGAAGAGGCTGGCTCACTACGGCACATACGGAGATGACCGAGTCCTGGAAGCAGGCTTTCTCCACACTCATCGGATCGGAGCATTTTGCGATGCCTGATGACGACTATCTACCCCCGGACGAGGTCCCCTATCAGGATTCGACAGAGCAAAGGTTGCCAGGCCCGCGCCAGCACTTTCGCGAATCAATTGAGCGAGATGCGGGACTGCGGACGAACGGACGTCTCCAGATCGTTAAGGATTTGGCACAGCTGGCACGCGGTGCCGTGCAGCAAGTTGAGGAGTTGGGCTCGATCAAGGTAGAGAGGTATCCTGAGTTGTCAGGATTGGCTAGTGACTTCGTTACATTCGCTGGCTCGGAACTTTCATCGGTTGAATTCGATCCCAGCATGCTTGAGTTCATGGAGCCCGTCTCTGTGGACGAGAGCTGTAGCATTGGTTCGGTCAGTGCGTTCCGGATCCAAGCCGATGGACTATCGCAGCCGGCCTTCGTTTCTTGGCGCATGCTGGTCTCGAAAGCATGTTTGGCTGCCGGGCTGCGGTGCGTCGCAGATGAGAACAAGCGACGAGAAGATGAGAATAGCCGACGATCGTTCGAGACGCAGACATCGCGACAACCGACGGAAGTTCTCCAAGTGCCCGAGATCTAGTTGCTTGGCGGACTCCACCAGTGGAGTGCGGGCGCAACCCCACCGCGGTCGGCGTGCGCGGCCAGCAACGACACCTCGCCGTCTCCGCTCAACGAGGCCAGCAACACTCCGCCCGCTTACTCCTCGCCTACGACCCTCTAACGCCGTGGAACCAACCATCTTCGACAAGCGAGCGCCGCGCCGCTGGTACGCACGAATTCGCCGCGGCGGCCGGACTGGAAGGAACAGTGCATGAGCAAAATGTCGAACAAAGCGGAGAGGGGCTCGACACATGGCCTTTCGATGGGGTCACAGGACCTGGTCAGGGGAGGTGCGTGCAAGCCCTCTGGTGATGAGAAGAGAGAGTTGGTCGGTCGATCTCGAATTCTCTTGGTCGATGGCTTAGAAGCGATTTATGATGATGTCTTGAAGAGCAAATGCTGCTCGTGGGTGTCTCTAGAGGGCCCGTCGGGCTGGGGCAAGACGCGCGTTGTACACGAGTTATTCAAACGCCTGTCCAAGCGCCAAGAGCAGCCGCGGTACTGGCCTGATGTTATCGATGATCCCACCTTGGGCCGGAAAGCTGCACAGCCGCTATTCACGAGGACCGGTAATTCTTTGCCAGAGTTTTTGTGGTGGGGGATAGGATGCTCAACTAGCGTAGGATTGGGGACGCAGGCTCTAGAGCGCGACGTTAAGCGGTTGTACGAGCATCGTACGTTTCTGAAGAAAGCTCGTCAAGGGCTGATTTCGCGTGGACAGTCGGTGCGAGAGACGTTCGCGCAGCGTACGCACAGCATTGGCCGAGCGGTGAAAGAGGAGGGTAGTATTGAGGCCATTTCTTACTTTGTCCAGGAGGCTGCAGGCGCGGTAATTCCTGGAAGCGGCTTGGTCTACAAGGCAGCACAACTGGGCGTCGCTGCCGGAAGGCGCAAATTGCAGCAGAGCAGGGAGGTTGCCTCTGAGACGACATTCGGTGAGGAGCGTTCTAAGGACCTCGTTGATGAAGTCGTCTACTTCCTCGGCAGCTTCACTGCGGTGGGCTTTCCTCTCGTCATATTTGTCGAAGACGCACACGCAGCCGATGACGGAGTTGTTGAACTGCTCGGCAAAGTGTTGAGCCGCGGGGGTACGGTGTTTGCCATTACGACCTCATGGCCGGACTTTGCGGCCAGGAACCCTGCCCTAGATGAACTCATGAGTGAATATGAGGGGCGCTTACACCGCGTGGGGCACACGAGCTCTGCCGGGGAACCGTTCCCCGAAGGATCAGGGCTATGCGAACTCGAATATGGTGCTCGGAGAACAATACTTCACCATCATTATGGACGAGTCGAGAAAGAGACAGAGAAATTTCTATTGGAACGCTTTGTGAATCCCTTGGCTCTAAACTTGTTCTGCGAAGTAGGCAAGTATCGTAGGGACGAGGAGTATCGTACTCGTGATGGCGCACTGTGCCTTCCGCCCAAGGAACGAGATAGCGTTCCAACGAGTATTCGCGAACTCTACCGTGATCTCTGGAGGGAATTGTCTATCGAGACGCAATTTGCCTTGGCGGTCGCGTATATTCTGACTCCAGCCAACATCGATTCGGCTGTCGCCAAGAATGAAGACGTATGGATGGACAGGTTGCTGATAGAAGTGATTGAGCGTTTCGAGAATCTTGAGGATCCGAATATTGGCGACGTCGTGGACGCACTCGCCAAAGCGCCGACCGCGAACGCGTGGGTCCGAATAGTCGATGATTATCTGCGTGCGTTCTCGGAGGAAGATCAAAAGGCTATTGTCAATGAGGATGGCGGCGGAGTGTTGAATGATCGGTTGGACGACCCGAGCGGACAGATACTCGCCAAATTGACGGATATTTTGCTGAGTGCAGACAGCGACGTTAGGTGCACGATAAACGGTGCCCGGAGTATCTTGGCACTGCACGCGGTAGGAAATATCACTGATCACGGGATGGTTGCAGAAGCCATTTGTTTGCTGATGGAGGACCTCGAAAGTAACCTGCGAGAACTCCCCGAGCGCCTCCGCCTCTTTGAGATATTTGGAGATTTGGACCCTCGACCACTAAGCAGTATTACCACCTTCAAGCTCCGCCAGTGTGGAGCGTGGGCGCTCGCCGAGGCGGGGAAGACCGGCGAGGCCATCACAGTATGCGAAGACTTGCTAAACGAGCAAGTTGGGGAGTTGGGCACCGAGCACCCTAGCACTCTCGATACCCGGCGGATCCTCGCAGGCAGGCTTGCTGAGGCGGGGCGACTCGAGGAGGCCATAACCGAACTTGAGAATGTGCTGACGGAGAGTGAACAGGTGTTGAAGCCCGGACATCCCGACACGCTGCGGATACGCCATAACTTGGCCGGTTGGGTCGGATCGGCAGGGCGCGTCGAAGAGGCGGTCGATCGGTTCAGGGCTGTGTTGGAGGATCGGTCGCGTGTCTTGGGCGCGGACGACCCGCAGACGCTGCATACTCGTCACAACCTTGCGTACTGGCTAGGCAGGGCGGGAGGCATTGATGAGGCCGTTCGAGCGTACGAAGAACTGCTGGTGGATCGGTCGCGTGTCTTGGGTGTTGACCACCCCAGCACTCTGGACACTCGCAACAATCTGGCGCGTTGGGTTGGTGAGGCGGGGCGCGTCAAGGAGGCAATCGATGAGTTCGAGGCTGTGTTGGAGGGTCGGCGGTGGGTCTTGGGTGCTGACCACCCCCACACACTCGTAACCCGGGACTATCGGGCGCGTTGGTTGGGGGAGGCGGGGCGCGTGGAGGAGGCGATCGGGCAGTTCGAGGCTGTGTTGGAGGATCGGCGGCGGGTGTTGGGCGCGGATCACCCCCACACACTCGTAACCCGGGGCAAGTTGGCGCGTTGGTTGGGGGAGGCGGGGCGCGTGGAGGAGGCGATCGGGCAGTTCGAAGCTGTGTTGGAGGATCGGCGGCGGGTGTTGGGCGATGACCACCCCCACACGCTGCTAACTCGCCACAATCTGGCGCACTGGGAAGGTAAAGCGGGGTTTGTCGAAAAGGCCGTTACCGCCCTTGAAAGGGTATGGGATGACCGGGTACGTGTGCTGGGACCGAAGGATCCCGACACTCTGTTTACTCGTCATGTGCTGGGGGGCTGGCTCGGCGAGGCTGGGCACGTGGAGGAGGCCGTCAGAGCCAACAGAGAACTGTTGGACGATCGGTCGGCGGTTTTGGGGCGCGACAATCCCGACACATTGGATACCCACCATAACCTGGCGTACTGGCTTGGTGAGGCGGGGCGCGTCGATGAGGCGATCGATGAGTTCGCGGCACTGTTGGAGGATCGGCTGCGGGTATTGGGCACCCACCATCCCCACACGCTCGCAACCCGCTACAACCTCGCGCGCTGGCTCGTTACGGCGGGACGTGCTGACGATATGGTTACAGCATATGCCGAGGTTATGGGAGATGAGTCGAGTGAGACGGCGCGCGACCAACTTGACCGGCTGAGCACTTGCCAAGACCTGACGGGCTGGCTCGGTGAGGCGGGCCGCGCCGAGTGAGCAGCAGCAGAGGAACTGGCGGCTCCAGAGTCGTTGGCGTTGGTGGTCGGTGAGTTCGGCGCGGTCGCAGGCGGCGTGCCACTCGTTGCGGATGGCGTCGATCTGGTGGTCCACGACGGCGGCGGCCTCGGCGGCGTTGAGCCGGTAGGTGGGTGCGTGGGCGATGCAGCGGGCGACCTGGCGAGGCGGTCACCGTCGGGGCTGTAGGCCATCGCCTGGGCTGCTTCCCCGCTGAGGCGGGGTTGGGGGCAGATGTCGTAGGCGGGCGTGAGGGTCAGGGCGGTGCCGTCCCAGAACGCTGCGTGGTTGCGGGGGTGGTCGTCGGTGTTGCCGACGAGGATATTGAAGGTGATCCGGGCGAAGAGTTCCCGGAGCGTGGCGGTGGGGTTCGCGAAGCGGGAGCGGACCTCGGTGGCGAGGTCGGGGTAGGTGCCGTAGCGGCCGGCCATTCCGTCGGCGTCGTGCAGGCCGAGCAGGGTGAGCGCCGAGTGCATCAGGCGCCGGTGCCCCTCGGAGGTGCGGTCGAAGCGTTCCACGAGCAGCACGTACCTGAGCCGACCCGGACGTGGTGCGAGCCGTGAAGCGCCAGTTCAGCGCCGACGCGGTGTGTCGGCCCCTGCTGGCATCATGACATCAATAAAATATGATGCTATGATGAGCGAATGCGGACGACCCTGACTCTGGACGACGACTTGGCCGCGGCCCTTAAGGAACGCGCCCGGTGTCTGGACGAGCCGTTCCGCAAGGTCGTCAATGACGCCCTGCGGCGGGGGCTGTCCCCGGCGCTGCCCGAGCCGGAATCCCGATACCGGGTGCAGCCCCATGAGAGCGGGTTCAGGCCCGGCGTCGATCCGAGGCGCCTGAACCAACTCAACGACTCTCTGGAGGCCGCCGCGTTCGCCGGCGCGCCGGAACGGTGATCGCCCCGGATCTGAACCTGCTGGTCTCCGCCTCGTTCACCGCCGTCGGCGCCCACACCGCGCAGACGTGATCGTCCCGGATCTGAACCTGCTGGTCTACGCCCACAGTACCGGCGCGCCGCTGCACACCCCGGCGCGCCGGTGGTGGGAGGAGCTGGTGAACGGTACCGAGCGGGTCGGCGTTCCGTGGGTCGTCGCGGCAGGGTTCGTGCGGCTGCTGACCCATCCCGGCGTGCTCAGCGATCCGGCCGGGCCGGAGCAGGCCGTCGACCTCATGGCCGAATGGTTCCGCGCGCCGAGCGTGTCGCCGTTGAACCCGGGCGCCCGGCACCTTGCGATCTTCCGCAGCATGCTGGGCGCCGCCGGCGCGGGCGGGGACCTCGTCACCGACGCCCACATCGCCGCGCTGGCCGTCGAGCACCAGGCCGAGGTCCACTCCAACGACAGCGACTTCGCCCGTTTCCCCGGACTCCGGTGGCGCAACCCCATCTGAGCGCATGCCGCTCCTCGCCAGCCGGCTGCCTGGCGACGAACACAACACACTTGGGTTCAAGAGCGCTTCAGGTCCTCGACGTGCTGGGCCACGGCGTGGAGGTGCGGTCAACCGAATACGGCGCTGGACCGCGGTGGCGACGGTTGGGGCGTGCCGATCGGGAATGCGCCCACGACCCACATCCTGAAGCACGGATCGGCGCACCTGCGCCGGCCGCCGCCGACCGGTCCTGAGCCGATGGGTCCTGAGCCCGCCCTGGTGTGCGCTCAGGCGACGGCCGCGGGCCTCTCCTCCACGGGACGTTGCAACCGCTCCTGCTGCCGGCGGCGTTGCAGGCGGCGGCGCCGGCGCTCGGAGGCCCCGCCCCAGACACCGTGGGCGATGTGATTGGCGAGCGCGTACTCAAGGCACTCGTTGATCACGGGGCAGTCCGCGCAGATCTTCTGGGCGCGCAGGACACCCACGCCGTCGGAGGGGAAAAAGACATCCGGGGACTTGCCGGAGCAGCTAGCTCGCCCCATCCAGCCCGTGCTCGGCATCCTTGACGGCACGGTTGTGGTGTCCATTGCGCTAAGTACGGGCCGAGGCGGCTAAAGGCCCCGTAAAGGATCCGCGGCCACCGCAGGAACGGCCGCTGACAATCGGAAACGGCGATTCGGCCGGCGCATGACACGGCGGTAGCCTTGAGGCAGGGATCGCCTCGATGCCGAGTTCGCCGGGGTGCCGGAAGGAGTGTTCATGACAAGCATCGGGCTCGACTACGAGCAGGAACTGCCGCCGCCCATCGGCCACGTCAAGGTCGTCTACATGGGTCCCGTCGCGCCGCACTGGGAGTTCCGGTCGGACTTCGGCGACAGGCAACTCATCGAGGACTTCCGTATGCGCGCGCAGGCGAGGCTGCTGCTGCTGCCCAGGGACGACCCTCAGTTCCGCCGCAACCGGGAGCGGATCAATCGGGACGGCGTGCGCCAGAACCTCCTGATCGAATGGGACCTCGGCTACGACGAGGACGAGTTCGATCCCTACAGCGAGCCCTGAGGGGGAGACAGGTGCTCATCGGCGCGCCCATCGAGATCTCATCGCCTGCCACGAGTGTGACGACCGGCGAAGACTCGGACGCGGCCGGCCGCTACCTGAACCGCGAGCTCTCCTGGCTGGACTTCGATGCCCGGGTGCTGCATCTGGCGCGTGATGAGAGCATCCCGCTGCTGGAGCGGCTCCGCTTCTGCGTCATCGCCGCCGGGAACCTGGACGAGTTCTTCCAGGTGCGGGTGGCGAGCCTCAAGGCGCGCATGGCCGAGGGCCGGCTGGAGCGTTCCGTGGACGGGTTCACGCCGCAGGCGCAGCTCGCCGGCATCCATGCCCGGGTGGAGAAGCTGCTTGCGGGCCTCGAGAGCGTTCTCCGCCACCAGATCCTCCCCACGCTGGCGACCGAGGGAATCCAGGTCGTGGACTGGAGCGATCTGGACCTGGATGACCGGAAGTTCCTGGAGGGCGAGTTCGCCGACCGGATCTACCCCATCCTGACGCCCCTGGCGGTGGATCCCGGCCATCCCTTCCCGTACCTCTCGAACCTGTCCACGAGCCTCGGCGTGCGGCTCGTGGATCCCGGCAGCGGCCGGCACTGCTTCGCCCGGATCAAGGTGCCGTTCACCTACGGGAGGCTGCTGAGCCTCCCCGACGGCGAGCGCTTCATCCCCATCGAGCAGGTCATCTCGGCGCATCTCGAGGCGCTCTTCCCGGGCATGGAGGTCTTGGAGCACGCCTGCTTCCGGGTGACGCGCAACGCCGACCTGTCCGTCGACGATCAGGAGGCCGAGGACCTGCTGACGGCGGTGGAGGCCGAGCTGCAGAGGCGCCGGTTCCGCGCCGTGGTCCGTCTGGAGATGTCGGCGTCGGCCTCGGTGGCGATGCGCAACCTGCTGATGGACGAGTTGGACGTTCTGCCCGACGACGTCTACTCCACGGATCTCCTGCTGGACGTCGAGGGTCTGGCCCAGTTCTGCCGCCTCAAGCGTCCCGACCTGCTGTGGCCGCAGCGCCACCAGTTCGTGCCAGCCCCGCTGCGGCCCACCGGCGAGGGCACGCCGGACTTCTTCGCCGCCATCCGCAACGCCGACGTGCTGGCACACCACCCCTACGACTCGTTCGGCGCCTCGGTGCAGGAGTTCATCCACCAGGCGGCGGAGGATCCCGACGTGCTGGCCATCAAGATGACCCTCTACCGCACCGACGGCGACGGCGACATCGTGGAGGCGCTCATCTCGGCCGCCGAGAGGGGCAAGCAGGTGGCGGTGGTCGTGGAGCTGAAGGCCCGCTTCGACGAGCAGGCCAACATCGGCTGGGCGCGGCAGCTGGAGAACGCCGGGGTGCATGTGGCCTACGGGCTGGTGGGGCTGAAGGTGCACGCCAAGATCTGCCTGGTGGTGCGCGCCGAGCCCGACGGGATCCGGCGCTACTGCCACGTCGGCACCGGCAACTACAACGCCCTCACGGCCCGGACTTACGAGGACCTGGGGCTGCTGACCGCGGACGAGGACATCGGCGCCGACCTCTCGCACCTGTTCAACCGGCTCACCGGTTACGGCCACGGGTTCACCTACAGCGAGCTCGTGGTGGCCCCCGAAGCGGTCCGGCCGCACATGGCCGAACTCATCGCCGCCGAGGCCGCGCACGGGGACCGGGGCCGCATCGTGCTCAAGATGAACAGCCTCGTGGACGCCGAGATGATCGACGCCCTGTACGCCGCCTCGTCAGCCGGGGTCCGCATCGACCTGCTGGTGCGAGGGATCTGCTGCCTGCGCCCGGGTGTGCCGGGCCTGTCGGAGACCGTCAGCGTGCGGTCGGTGGTCGGCCGCTACCTGGAGCACTCGCGCATCTACTGCTTCGGCAACGCCAACGGCGTGGGACGGCCGGTGTACCTCATCGGCTCGGCCGATCTGATGCCCCGCAACCTGAACAGCCGCGTCGAGGCCCTCGTGCCCGTGCACGACCCGCGGCTGCAGGCCCGGCTGCAGCAGATCCTGGATACGAGCCTCGCAGCGCGGGCACGGGCCTGGACCCTGCGCTCCGACGGCGCCTGGGCCCCGCCGCGCCCGGGCACCGTCTCGCCTCACGACACCCTGCACGACATCCCCGGCGTTCCCGCAGCCTGAGTCCCGGCGCAGCCCGCGCCGCGCTGTCATTCCGAGTTCACCTTCTGTTCAGCTTCACAACGGTCAGCCGTTCCCTCGCCTCGCTACGTTGCGCAGGTCTCTCGGCGGCCCAAGGAGCAGGACGTGGCAACGACAGGCAAGCGTGGGATGTGCCTCGCTGCGATCCTCTGCGTCCTGACCGTGCTCGCAGCCGCGTGTGGCGGCGGTTCTGGGGCAGGGAGCGCATTCGGTCTGGCCGAGCGGCCGGACTCCTCGCCGGACTCCCCGGATCCCGGCGAGTCCACCGATCCCGGCGAATCCACCGATACCGGTGCACCCTCTGCCGGCGAGGGCGGTGCGCAGGTCCTGACCGACGTCTCCGGCCGGGTGACTGTCTCGGGGTCGTCGACGGTCGAGCCGATCTCGGTGCGTGTTGCCGAGCTGTTCCGGGACGTGGCACCGAATGTGAGCGTGACGGTCGACGGTCCGGGCACCGGTGATGGGTTCAAGTTGTTCTGTGCCGGCGAGACCGACATCTCCGATGCCTCTCGCCGGATCAAGGACGCCGAGGCGGAGGCGTGCGCCGGGGCGGGCATCGAGTGGATCGAGCTGCGTGTGGGGATCGACGGGATCGCGGTACTGACCAATCCCGAGAACGACGCGGTGGACTGCCTGAGCTTCGAGGATCTCTACGCCATCGTCGGCCCCGAGTCGGTGGGCTTCACCAACTGGCGCGACGCAGGTGCTCTCGCCGCCGAACTGGGCTCGTCGACCTCGTTCCCCGATCTGGCTCTCGACATCACGGCGCCGGGTGCGGAGTCGGGCACCTACGACAGCTTCATCGAGATCGTGCTGGAGCACATCGGCGAGGCCCGCGCCGAAGCGGGTGCCGTCAGCGAGGACGAGGCGGCGACAACGCGCCCGGACTATGTGTCGGCAGGTGACGACAACGTGATCCTCCAGGGGATCGACGGTTCCAGGGGCAGTTTCGGATGGGTCGGCTTCGCCTTCACGGGCGACGCCGGCGTGAAGTTGCTCGAGATCGACGACGGAGACGGCTGCGTGGCCCCCACTCCGGGCACCATCGCCGCCGGCGAGTATCCGGTGTCCCGGTCCCTGTACATCTACGTCAACTCGGCCCGCGCCGCTGCAAGCGCTGCCGTGCGTGCCTACATGGACTTCTACGTCAGCGAAACGGGTCTCGGGCGGGCCGTCAGCGATGTCGGCTACGTCGTGCTCACCGACGACGCTCAGGCGACCACGGTGGCCGACTGGCACCGCCGGAGAATCGGCGGGTGACAGCGGATCGTGCTCTCGATGCGTCCGGGTAGCGTCCCGTCGTGACCGGCATCGCCCTGCGCCTCGGCGGTCGCCGCAGCGCCCCGACGGCGGTCGCGTCGCTGCGGGAGGCGCCGGTCTCGGCGGTCGTGGCTCTCTCGGGCCTGGTGCTCCTCGCGACGTCGGCGTTCCTGCCCTGGGCGGTGAACGTCGCCACCGGACAGACGGCGAACGCCTTCGAGCGGGATCTGCCGTGGCTCCTCGGGGGGACCGATCTGGCCCAACAGACGGCCGGTTCGTTCGGCAACGGCTGGATCCTCGTCGGGATCGTCGCTGTTGCTTCCGTAGCCGGATACCCGCTGTTCAGCGGTCGCCGCATGGTCGCATTGCCCCTGGCGGGCATCGGCGCCGCCAGCTCGCTCTACGTGTACTTCACCTCGTACCGATTCGAGAACCAGTTCGCCAAGATCGAGGGGCTGGTGGTCGACATCGGCAGCGGATGGTGGCTGGCGCTCGTCGGCTCGCTGCTGGTGGTGGCCGGCGGGATGCTCGCTCAGATCGGCGCCGGGAAGGCACGGGCGGTCGCGCTGACCTCCGGTCCCGTGACTCTCGACGCCCTCTCCGGCAACCGCGATCGGCGCGACCGGGAGGCGGCGGTGCGGAAGGTCATGCTCGCCGCCGCGCTCGCATCCATCCTCGTGTCGGGGTTGATCATTCTGGCGCTCGTCCGGGATGCCCTGACCTTCATGATCAACATCGAGTGGGCATCGGTCTGGACCACCGGGTGGTTCCCGCGCCGGGGCTTCTACGACATCAAGACCCTGGTCGTCTCGACGGGCCTCGTGGTCGGCGTCTCCACGCTCATCGCCACCCCCGTCGGGCTCGGCGCGGCGGTCTATCTCGCGGAGTACGCCAAGCCGCGGACGAGACGCTGGATGAAGCCCACGCTGGAGGTCCTCGCCGGGATCCCCAGCGTCGTGTTCGGCTTCTTCGCCCTGCAATGGATCTCGCCCAACATCATCCAACACATCGACGTCTGGTTCGGCCAGGACGCCCGCCTGGGCAATCTGGCGGCGGCCGGTGTCGGCGTGGGGATCCTGAGCGTCCCGCTGATGGCCTCCATCTCCGAGGACGCCATGAAGGCCGTGCCGAACTCGCTGCGCGAGGCCTCGGCGGGCTTGGGCTCGCGCAAGGTCTCCACCACGTTGCGGATCGTGCTGCCCGCCGCCGTCTCGGGCCTCGTGGCCGCGTTCATCGTGACGACGTCCCGCGCGGTCGGCGAGACCATGGTCGTCTTCATCGCCGGCGGCGGCGGGGACACGGCCGTCTACACCCACAACGTGTTCGACGGCAGCCTCACGATGACCGCTGCCATGGCCTCGCTCGCCTCGGGCACCGACAGCGTCGTGGGTGAGGGCCTGACATTCGAGTCGCTGTACTTCGTGGGCCTGCTGCTCTTCGTGCTCACCCTCGGTATGAACCTCGTCGCCGACCGCATCGTGCGGCGGTTCCAGAACAAGTACTGAAGGGGTGGCCGTGCGACTCGGACGCGTCTTCGACGACAAGACCCGCAGGGTGGTGACATCGGAGGTCTACCGGCGCTCGCGTGACGTCCGCGGCGGCGTGTTCCGGGTCCTGCTGCAGATCGCGCTGCTCGTGGCGCTGCTGGTCCTGGCGATCCTGCTCGTCGACACGGTCACCGACGGCTGGTCGATCCTCGACGGGCGGCTCGGGGACTTCCTCGCGGGGGGGCTGCGCTCGCAGTCGGGGGATCCGGAACTGGGCGTGTTCCAGGGCATCCGGGGCTCGCTCTGGATCGCGGTCTTCGTGATCGTCCTGGCGTTCCCGCTGGGGATCGGCGCCGCTGTCTACCTCGAGGAGTACGCCCCGAAGTCTCGGCTCACGAGCTTCATCGACCTGAACATCCGCAATCTGGCGGGCGTGCCGTCCGTCGTCTACGGCCTGCTGGGACTCGCCATCTTCGTGCGGGGCCTCAAGGACCTCACCGGGGGACAGTCGGTCACCGCGGCCGGGATCACCCTCGCCGTGCTCGTGTTGCCGATCGTCATCATCACCTCCGCCGAAGCGATCCGCGCCGTGCCGCAGTCCCTCCGTGAGGCGGGTTACGGGGCCGGCGCCACCCGCTGGGAGGTCATCCGCACGCAGGTCCTGCCGTACGCGGCGCCCGGGATCCTCACCGGCACCCTGCTGTCACTCTCGCGGGCCATCGGCGAGGCCGCGCCGCTGATCCTCGTGGGCGCCGTCACCGGTTTCCTCGGCGGGCAGTCGGGGCTGGTGGACGTCTCGCAACTGCAGGAACGGTTCACGGCCCTGCCGATCATCATCACCGAATGGGTGCAGGAATCCGGCCGGGACCGCGGGTTCGCTCCTGCCGCGGCGGCCGCGATCGTGGTAATGCTGGTAGTGGTGCTGCTCCTGAACTCGGCCGCGATCCTCCTGCGGAACCACTTCGAGAAGAAGAGATGAGTGCGAGAATCTCGAGAATCAAAAGTCCGAGGACCGAGGGTGTGAACCAATGGCCACAATGACAGACGCAGCGGAGGTTGCGATGAACGGCGACGGTGCAGTGCCCCGGGCCTCCGAGGCCCCGCCGGGGGTCGCCGCGGCAGCGGCGGGAGAGGCGTTCCCGCCCGACGTCGTCTTCCGCGTCGAGGACCTGAACTGCTACTACGGTCCCAACCGGGCCGTACGCGACGTGACAATGGACATCAGCGAGCGCGAGATCACCGCCATCATCGGCCCCTCGGGATGCGGCAAGACGACGGTGCTGCGCTGCTTCAACCGCATGAACGACCTCATCGAGGGGGCACGGGCCACCGGGACGCTGCTGTTCCGGGGGGTCGACCTCTACGACCAGCGGGTAGACCCCGTCGAGGTGCGCCGCCGCGTCGGCATGGTGTTCCAGAAGCCGAACCCTTTCCCGAAGTCCGTCTTCGACAACGTGGCGTACGGGCCGCGCATCGCCGGCTCGGTCCCCAAGAGCGAGTTCCCCGAGGTCGTGGAGGCCTCGCTGCGCCGGGCGGCCCTGTTCGACGAGGTGAAGGACCGCCTCAAGGACTCCGCCATGGGCCTCTCCGGCGGCCAGCAGCAGCGCCTCTGCATCGCCCGGGCGATCGCCACGAGCCCCGACGTGCTGCTCATGGACGAGCCCTGCTCGGCTCTGGACCCGATCTCCACGGCGCACATCGAGGAGCTCATGCACAACCTCAAGGAGGAGTACACGATCATCATCGTGACCCACAACATGCAGCAGGCGGCCCGCATCTCGGACCGCACCGCGTTCTTCACCGCCGACGTGGACGCCGAATCGAACTCCCGCTACGGGCTGCTCGTGGAGTTCGACAATACCGAGAAGATCTTCTCCAACCCGTCCGACGAGCGCACGGAGAACTACGTGACCGGCCGCTTCGGCTGAAGCGGTCCGCTCGAGGTCCGACTGCTCGACGACCGAACGGTCGGCCAGCACGCCAGGAGGTGCCGCAATGGTCGAGAGTCTCCGCAAACCCTTCGTGGACGAGCTCGAGGAGGTCCGGGTCGAGTTGATCCGCATGGCCGGTCTCGTCATCGAGTCGATCCCGCGCTGCACCGAGGCCCTGCTCTCGAGCGACCTGGCGGCGGCACAGGAGATCATCGACGCGGACAACATCCTCGACGCTGCCTCCCTGGCGCTCGAGCACCACTGCCAGCAGCTCCTGGCGCTGCAGCAGCCCATGGCCGGTGATCTGCGCACGATCCTGGCCGCCATGACGATCAATCACGAGTTGGAACGCTCGGGTGACCTGGTGGAGAACATCGCCAAGGCCATGCGGCGGGTGTACGGCATCGACTTCGGTCCGCGCCTGCGCGGTCTCATCACCCAGATGAGCGAGGAGGCCACGCGGCTGATGCGGTTCGCCGTGGATGCCTTCGCCGACGGCAACTCGGGCCTCGCCGCCGCCCTCGACGACATCGACGACCGCCTGGACCGGCTGAACCATCAGTGCCTCGCCCTGATCGTGGGCGAGGAGGGCCGGGAGATGGGCGATCTGATGTCGGGGGTGCAACTCGCCCTGATCGCCCGCTACTACGAGCGGATCGGTGACCACGCCGTCAATATCGGCGAGCGGGTCCGCTACATGGTGGACGGTTGGAGGCCCGGCCAGTCGGAGGAGGTGCCGGCCGATCAGGCGCCGGACCTCGGCGCCGAGCCTCCGGTCGAGTAGACGATGCGGGTCCTGGTCACCAACGACGACGGCATAGGCGCTCCGGGCCTGGCGGCGCTGGCGCGGCGCGCCGTCGCAGCCGGCCATGACACCTTCGTGCTGGCGCCGCGGCAGGAGATGAGCGGTTCCGGCGCCTCCATGGGTTCGCTGGCGCTGCACCATCCCATCGAGGTTCGTCCGTGGACGATCCCGACGCTGAACGGCGTGCCCGCCCACGCCGCGGCGGCGACACCGGCGGCGTGCGCCATCCTGGGCTGCCTCGGCGCGGTCGGGCCGCCCCCGGATCTGGTGCTGTCCGGCATCAACCACGGGTTCAATGTCGGGCGCTCCGCGCTGCATTCGGGAACGGTGGGCGCCGCCATCACCGCCGCTGCCTGGGGGGCGAAAGGGCTCGCCGTCAGCACCGCATGGGCTGACGGCGAGGTGCATTGGGAGACCGCGGCAGCCGTCGCGCTCGACCTGTCCGGTTGGTTAATGGATGCCGATGACCTGCGGACACTGAATGTGAACGTTCCCAATACCCCCCACGACGAGCTGCGCGGTGTGCGCTGGGCGACGTTGGCACCCGTCGGCGCCATCCGGAGTGCGATTGTCGGCATTGAGGAGACGGCCGACGGCGAGGGGTTCCGGGTGCTCACCGACCACAGGTCCACCGACCCGGCGGCTGCACCGAGGGATTCGGATCGGGCGCTCGTGGCCGGCGGCTGGGTCACGTTGACGGGCCTGGGAGGGCTGGCCGAGCAGATCCCCAGCGGCGAGTGGGCCGGCAAACTGGCGCTCGTCGGGCCCCTCGGGCAGGGGGTGGGTGACGGCGACCGGAGCGACGCGGCGCCCGCCGCGGAGTCGCAGCGATGACTGCGGCGGTCGCGGTCCTCGGGGCGAGCGCGATCTGGGTGCCCGGCCCGGAGAGGACCGAGCCGCGATGACTGCGGCGGTCGCGGTCCTCGGGCCGGCGCTGGCCGTCGCGGTGGTCGTACTCGGGGCCATGGCGGTTCGTTTCCGCCGCGCGCGGCACTCGATGGAACAGCTCCTGGACGCTCGAGGCGGCAACGGCCGGACCACCGAGGGGCCCGAGGGCAGCCTGGGGGGCCTCGTGGAGTCCACCGAGGCCGACCCGCTCCGCACCACCGGCACCGCCGACGTCTGCGCTGCGATCGAAGCCGTGGGCGACCGGCTGCGTTCCCTGGAACGGTCCGGGGACGTTCGGGCCGAGTGGATGCAACGCCTCGGTGAGGTCGTGTCCCGGATGACCGAGGGCGTGGTGATCTCCGATGCCGATGGCCGGATCGTCTTCCGCGACGACACCGTGCATCCGGCGGTCTCGACCCGGCACGGCCATGCGCTGATCGAGGCCGCTCTGAGCCGCGTCCTCGGTCAGGCCTGCGAGGGGATGACGGTCACCGAGGAGGTCCGCCTCTACGGTCCGCCCGAGCGCATCCTCCGGCTCAGCGCGTCGCCGATGGCCGAGGGGGGACTGGCGCTCATCGAGGACGTCACTGAGCGGGAGCGGCTCGAGACCATGCGCCGTGACTTCGTCTCGAACATCAGCCATGAGCTGCGCACCCCCGTCGGCGCGATCAGCCTCCTGGCCGAGACGCTCGGGGATCTGTTGGCCGACAGCGCCGGGTCGGCCGGCGAGGTGACGCTGGGTGTCGAGGACCGGGCAACCGTCGTGGGGCTCGCCTCGCGGATGGTGTCCGAGGCGGACAGGATGACGCGCGCCATCGACGATCTCGCCGAACTCAGCCGCGTCGAGCGCGACGCCGACGGTGAGCGCAGCGTCATGGCCTTGCAGGACATCGTGAGTGCCGTCGTCGAGCGACTCGCCAACGCGGCCGAGCAATGCGGCATCGCCGTCGGCGTCGCCGCGCCTGCCGAGCCGGTTCTGGTCCGGGCAGACAGGCGCCAGATCGCCTCGGCTGTCCACAATCTGCTCGACAACTCGCTCAAGTACTCCGACGCGGGGACATCGGTGAATGTGCGGATCCGCCGCCTGGACGACGCCGCCGAACTATCCGTTCAGGACATGGGTGTCGGGATCCCCCAGGGAGACCTGCCCCGGGTCTTCGAACGCTTCTACCGGGTCGACCGCTCGCGGACGTCGGCCTCCGGCGGGATCGGCCTCGGATTGGCCATCGTCCGGCACGTCGCGATCAACCATCGCGGCGTCGTGACGGTGCAGTCCATGGAGGGCGAGGGCAGTACGTTCACCTTGCGATTGCCGCGTGTCCCCGAGGACGGGGACGCCGTGCGACAGACCCCTTCCCTTGCGGAGTCGCCGCTCGCTGAGCCGGATGGCGCGCCCGCAACCAGGTCCCGGGTGGGCGGGAGCGAGCCGTGAACGGTTCCCCTCGAGTGTTGGTGGTCGAGGACGAGCCGTCCTTCGTCGAGGCGCTCAGCGCGGGTCTGCGCCGCGAGGGATTCGCTCTGGACATCGCACGTGACGGTCGCGAGGCGCTGGACCGTTTCAGGGCGTGCGAGCCCGACCTCGTTCTTCTCGACGTCATGCTTCCCCGGCTGTCGGGGTTGGACGTCTGCCGTGAGATTCGCAGCATCTCCAACGTCCCGATCGTGATGGTCTCGGCGAAGGGCGACGAGATCGACACGGTCGTGGGCCTGGAGGTGGGTGCCGACGACTACGTCCCGAAGCCCTACAGGTTCCGCGAGCTGGTTGCCCGGATGCGTGCGGCGCTGCGGCGCGCGCAGCTTCAAGCCGCGCAGTCAGGGCTCGCCGAGGCGGATCCCGGACGGCCCCTCGAGATCGGCGACGTGTCGATCGATTCGGAGGGCCACGAGGTCTGGGTCCGGGGCGAGATGGTTCGCCTGCCATTGAAGGAGTTCGATCTGTTGCGCACGCTGATGGCCAACGCGGGACGCGTCGTGAGCCGTGACGATCTCATCGACGAGGTCTGGGGTGCGGACTACGTGGGCGACACCAAGACGCTGGACGCGCACATCCGCCGGCTGCGGCGCAAGATCGAGGTGGAGCCCTCCAACCCGCAGCACATCGTCACCGTGCGGGGAGTGGGCTACAAGTACTCTGAACCCGTCGCTTCCCCAGCCGGGAAGGGAGAATCCTAGAAGGAGGGCCATGTCCGGCGCCGGCGGCTGGAGTCCGGTTCGAGAGCCGCGCTACCCGCGCTCACCGGACGGCGCCGGGTCGCGCCGGGTCACCAACTTCATGCGCCTGGCCCGCGTCCACGCGCTGTCCGCGGCGGGGGACGCCATGATCGCGGTGGCGCTCGCCGACTCGCTCTTCTTCTCCGTGGATCCCGGCGCCGCCCGGTCCCGGGTGCTCATGTATCTCTTCCTGACGCTGACGCCGTTCGCGGTCGTGGCGCCCCTCATCGGGCCGGCGGTCGACCGGGCGCCCGGCGGACGGCGCCTGCTCATCGTGCTGCTCAACGCCGGTCGCACCATGACGGTCTTCTTCATGATCGGCAATCTCGACTCGGGGCTGCTGTTCCCGCTGGCCTTCGCCGCCCTGGTTCTCGGCAAGGGCTACGCGGTGGCGAAGGCGTCGGTCGTCCCCGCCACGGCGCGCAGCGAGACCGAATTGGTGAACCGCAACTCCCGGCTGGCGGTCCTCAGCGGTGTGGCGGGCCTGGTCGGCGGCGTCCCGGCCTGGCTGATCCAGCGCTACGCCGGATCGGACTGGGTCATGGGGGTGGCCACCGCGGTCTTCCTGGGGTCGTGCGTGCTGTCTCTGAAGTTGCCGCGTGCCGCCGTCGAGCCCGGCGCCTCCCGAGCCTCCGGCGACGCCGGCAGCGAGATCCGGGGGTTCGGCATCCGCCTGGCCGCCTCCGGCACGGCCGTGCTGCGCGGTGTGCTGGGGTTCATGACGTTCCTGGTGGCCTTCGGGCTCCGTGACGACGCCCTCTGGCAGGTCTACCTCGTCGGGGCCTTCGCCATGATCGGGGTGCTGAGCGGCTCGGCGGTGGCCGCCCGGCTGCGCTCGGGGGCGCGCGAGGAATCGATCCTGCAGATCATGCTTCTGGTGCCCGCGCTGGTGTGCCTGCTGGCGGTCTGGGACGGGGGTCTGAAGGGAGCGATCGTCGTGGCGCTCGTGGTCGGCCTGGCCGCCTCGGCCGGCAAGGTGGCCTTCGACTCCGTCGTGCAGCGCGACGCGCCGAACGCCGACTACGGCCGGAGCTTCGGACGGTTCGAGACCCGGTTCCAGCTTTCCTGGGTGGTCGGCTCGGCTCTGGCGGTGATCCCCATGTCACTCCGGCTCGGCTTCATCCTGATCACCCTGGCGCTGGCGGCTGCGGTCGTGCTGCACCTCGTGGGGGCCAAGAATGTCCGGCGGGGGCAGCCGCCACCCAGCCTGCCGCGCCACTTGCCGCGCCACTTGCCGCGCCACATGCCACGTCACTTGCCGGGGCGCCGGCCTCGCAAGGCGGCCCGAAGGCCTCGGCGGGAAGGCGGATCTCCTCAGCCGCCGGGATCGGGCCGACCACCGCCCGGACCCGAATCCCCGGGGCCCTCGTAGACCTCCAGACGAGCCAGCCACAGTCCCGGGGCGTCGATCTCGTTCGGCGTCGGCCAGTTCTCGGCGGACTGCCAGAGTCGGCCGACGCCCTCGGTGCCGGCTCGCTCGGTGACGCCCTCCACGAACCGCGCGCCACGCCCTGAGGCCTCCGGGCCCACGTCGACGCCCAGGAGTCGGGCCACCTGGCGGGCCTCGGCGGGCGGCGTGAAACGGCGTCGCCTGAAGGCCTCCCGCACGGGACTCCGGGCGCCCAGCAGTTGCTCGCAGGCCCGCTCGGTGGTGGCGTCCACGTAGCCAACCAGGACCGAGAGGAGATCCTCCAGGTGTCCCGCGACCGTCTCCTGGTTCTCCGAGCGTGTTGCCCCCAGCAACATCTCGGGGCTGGAGAGCAGGGCGGGCATCTCGGCCATGGCCCGCTCGGGGTCCAGGTCGCCGAGCCGCTCCTGCAACGACTCGACGATCCCGCCGGGGTCGATCTCGAAGCCCTGCGCGTGACGCTCGAGGAGGTCGGTCAGCCGCTGGTGCACCGACGGGACGCTGAGCACCGCGTTGGCGATGAGGGAGTGCACGCAGACCCAGAGGCACGTGTCGTCCCGCGGCAGGCTCCAGGCCTCGGCGAACGCGCTGATGTTCGGCTCGACCAGCAGTAGCCGGTCGCTGCGCACGCGGGGAAGGATCACGTCGTAGGAACCGAGGGCGACGCGCGCCAGCCGGCCGGTCAGCGACCCCGCTGTCATGTCCGCCAGCAGCGGCGCCAACGGCTCCATGAGCCGCCGCAGCATCGCTTCGGGGCGATCGCTGGGGGAGTCGGGATCCGCTGCGGCGCCATGTGCCGCGTTCAGCCCTTCCTGCAACTGCTGGAAGTGCGGTCGCCAATCACGCAGCGTGTGATGCGCCCAGCCGCTGCGATTCACCACGGCGATCTCGACCGGTCGATGATCGACGGTAATCGGCAGCCCGGTGGCCGCCTCGGCCGCCAGCTGGGCAATGCCGGCCAGGTCGCTGAAGGCGGCGCGGTCCGCGGGAGAGGCATTCGGCTCGCGCCCGCCGTCGGAGGCAACCGCCACCGCCAGTTGGTCGGCGGCCTGGCGGCTGACGGCGGGGGACCGGAGCAGCCTGGTCAGGTCCCCCAGGAGTGGCCAGGCTCCGAGGGGGTCTCCCTCCCCGCCCCAGTCGGCGGGGTCCTCGTCGAAAGGATCGTCGGCCGGGGACATGCCTGCATCGTAGATGGGGGAGGTGGCCGTTACCTTGGGGTTCCGAGATGAACCGCCCTCCCGACAGCTTCGATACCCGCACCGGCGCGGCGGACCCCGGCCGCCCGCTCGTCGTGGCGATCACCGGGGTCGCCGGATCCATCGGTTCGCGGCTGGCGGCACGGCTGGCGTCCCGCACCGGCGAGGTTCAGGTTGTCGGTGTGGACTCGCAACCGCTGCAGTCGCAACTCGGTGCCGAACTCCGCCGGGGGGATCTCCGAACCGGCGACGTGGTGGCGATGTTGCAGGGTGTCGACGTCGTCGCCCACCTCGTGTCGGCGTTCGATCCGCGTCGCGACGGGCTGGAGTCGGCGAGTCTGGACATCGAGATGGTGCGGCGCCTGCTGGCCGCGGTGCCCCGGGCACAGGTCTCCGGCGTCGTCCTGATGTCCAGCGCGATGGTCTACGGCGCCTGGCCCGACAACCCGGTTCCGTTGTCCGAGGAGGCGCTGCTGCGGCCGAACCCGGGCTTCTCGTTCGCGGCGCACAAGGCGGAGGTGGAACGGCTCGCCGCCGAGTGGCACGCCGACAATCCCGACGTGCGCCTCGTCGTGCTCCGGCCGGTGACCGCCGTGGCCGCCGGCGAGAGCAGTTGGGCGGCCCGTACCCTGCGCGCGGCGGTGACTGTGGCGGCCGGCGACGACGACCCGCCGGTGCAGTTCCTGCATCTCGACGACTTGGCGGCGGCGGTGGAGTTGGCGGTGCTCGGCGATCTCGCGGGCGCCTACAACGTGGCCCCGGACGGCTACGTCTCGGCGACCCGCATGAGGCGGCTGAGCGGCATGGTGCCCTGGCTGCGGGTGCCGCCGCAGGTGGCGTCCTGGCTGGCGCGCTTCCGCTGGCGCTGGCGCCTGGCGCCGACACCGCCCGGGGTGGTCCCTTACACCCGGTTCCCCTGGGTCGTGT
Source organism: bacterium (assembly GCA_026708055.1). NCBI lineage: Bacteria > bacterium. The sequence goes on from JAPOVS010000039.1 coordinate 65,966, forward strand.
CGAACGAGCGCCTGCGGGCGGCCGGTTGGACGCCCCGGCACAGCAACGAAGAGTGTTACGTCGACTCGCACCATGCCAAGCCCTGGGCGATCACGACATCCTCGGTGATGCAGCGGAGATCACTGGCTGTGCTCGTCGCCCTCGTGGCGGTCGGTCTGGGGATCGCGATAGGGGCGATGACCCGGGCGCGCCGTGCCGCCCGGCCGCCTGTGCCCTGAATGTCCCGCCGGATGAATCGATACAGGCCCGGCGGGAATTATCCTTGATACGTGCAGTCACCACAGGCTGAGCATTCACCACAGGGAGACACGTGGATCGGTCTTTGCGCGGAGCAATTGCCCCTCGAGGCGGCGGTGGCGTGGGCCAACCGTCCGCACTGCGGCGCCGTGGTGATGTTCTCCGGGAACGCCAGGGACAACTCTCCTGATCGTCGGAAGGTCTACGAGTTGACCTACGAGGCCTACGAGGCCGAGGCTGAGGGCCGCTTGGCGGCGGTGGCGCACCAGGCGCGTGAACAGTGGCCCGACGTCGGCCGGCTGGCGCTGCTGCACCGCACCGGCACGCTGAGGGTCGGAGATGCGGCGGTTGTCGTCGTGGCCTCGGCGCCGCACAGGCACGAGGCGTTCAGCGCGGCCAGGTTCTGCATCGACGCGTTGAAAGCCACCGTCCCGATCTGGAAGCTGGAGCGCTGGGCAGGGGGCGAGAGCTGGGGGAGAGAGGCCCAGCACCTGTCGGAGATCGAGGAGTACGTGCAGCGGGTTGAGAACCCGCTCTAGGGAGGCTCGGAGAGACAACGCGTGGCTGGTGTGATCTTCCTGTTCGTGGCGGTCGGTGTGTGCGTCGTCGGATTCCTCGTGATCTGGCTGCGGCACCGGGACCGCACGACGTTCACCTCGAGCGTCGACCGCTTCGACGCCGAGATGTCGGCGCTCCGGCCACCCTCGGGGAGCAGCGGCCGCGGCCGCCGGCGCCGCTAGTCCGTCATGGCCCGCAGCCTCGCGATCGATCTGGGGACGGCGAACACGCTGGTTTACTCCATGGGGAACGACATCGTCTACCGCCAGCCGACGGTCATCGCCGTCCATCGCCAGACCGGCGAGGTCCTCGCCATGGGTGAGGAGGCGTGGCGCATGATCGGCCGGACCCCGAGTTACATCGTGGCTCATCGCCCGCTGCGCAACGGGGCCATCACCGACTTCGACATGACCGAGCAGATGATGCGGGCGATCTTCCACCAGATCGGAGTGAACCGGTTCAACCGGCCGCGTGTGGTGATCTGCGTGCCGTCGGCGCTCACGCTCGTGGAGATGCGCGCCGTCAAGCTGGCGGCCCGCCGCGCCGGCGCCGGCAACGTGCTGCTGATGGAGCAGCCCATCGCCGCGGCTCTCGGCGCCAACCTGCCGATCGACAAGTCCGTCGGCAACCTGATCGTGGACATCGGCGGCGGGACGACCGAGTCCGGGCTCATCTCGCTCGGCGGGGTGGTCGCCCTCGAGGCGGAGCGTGTCGGCTCGTTCGCGGTGGACGACGCCGTGCAGAAGTACCTTCGGGAGGCCTACGACATTGCTGTCGGCGAGCAGACAGCGGAGAAGATCAAGATCACGATCGGCTCCGCGCTCGACGTCGGCCAGGATCGCGAGATGCAGGTGCACGGTCGCCGTGTGTCCGTGAGTGCGCCCGAGGTGCTCACGCTGAACTCCGGCGAGATCCGCGAGGCGATCGCCGGTCCGCTGCGGGCGATCCTCAACTCGATCCTGAACTGCGTGTCCAACACGCCGCCGGAGTTGGCCAACGACATCGCCCGCCGGGGCCTGTTCCTCACCGGTGGTGGGGGACTGCTCAGTGGTATCGACCAGCGGATCGCCAATGAGGCCGGCGTGCCGGTGCGGCGGGTGGACTATCCCCTGGAGTGCGTGGTGCGCGGCGCGGGCCGCTCCCTTGCGGCGCTCGACCTCATGCGGGGGATGTTCGTGGACTTCTCCGACGGGGACTGAACCGGCGGAGGCCCTCTGCCGAGCCGACGAAGATCGGCTGGCGAAGGTCTTCCGCCGCTTGGCGGACCTGCCAGTCACGATCCCCGGCGGCCCGCTCCAGCGCCTCCTCCACCTCGGGGCCGGAGAAGGCGGCCAGCGCCAGGACGGCGCGGCGGCGCACCGTGGCCCGGTCCCCGGTTGCGGCGAGCACCGCGGCGAGCCCCGCCCCGTCGCCGATCGCCCCGAGCGCGGCGACCGCCGTCTCCCTGCACAGCGCGTCGGGGTGGCTCGTGGCGATCTCACCCAGCTGCGACACCACGCCGGAGTCGGCTGCGGGGTGCTCGCCGCATGCCCAGGCCGCCGCCTCGACCACTCGCGCGTCGCTGTCGCCGAGCACGCCGCTGAGATCGATGTCGCCGCGGCCGGCGGCCAATTCCGCGGCGCCGGCGCGAACCTCCGGCGAAGGGTCCCCGAGCGCACCGAGGAGATCGGCAGCCGCCAGGTTGCCGCCACGGGCCAGCGCGGCCAGCGCGGCGCAGCGCACCCTCGGGCTCGAGTCGGCGAGCCCCGGCCGCGCCGTGCTCTCGTCGTTGCCGAACCCGCTGAGCGCAACGGCTCGGCGGCGCCGGAGCGATTCGCCGTCGGGCGGTCGCCTCTCGGCGGTCATCGGCAAGGCGGCGCGGCGCCGGCGCACGAAGCGCCGTGGGCCCGGCTCATCCGATGACCGCCTCCAGCGCGACCCCGCCGACGAAGACGAGGAAACCCACCAGTGCGGCCAGCAGGACGCCGAGGACGCCGATGAGGACCAGCAGCGCCGCGGCGGCTCCGAGCCTGTGCCACCAGCGGAATCCGGCGCCGGGTCCGTAACGGGCGCGTTGGCGGCGGAACGGGTCTCGCCGGAGCGAGGTCGCGCTGCCCGGGCGGCGGCGGTTGCCGTCCGGTCCGGAGGCGGCGGGCGCGGCAGAGTCCGGGCGCTGGCTCGCAGGCGCGCCCTCTAGCGTGGAGGACGAGCCCACAGGTCCGGTGGTGGCGAGGTGTGCGGTGGCCGAGGCGAACACAGTCGAGTTCACGCTAGCGACCCTGCTGCGCGGATTCCGGCATCGGGTGGCGAATCTGTGCGACCGCTGACGGCAGTCGCGGCCAAGATCGCCGCCGGGGGTCGGCGCCCTCCCCGCCGGTCTCTCCGCTCCGGCCTCGCCGCGCTCCGCAGGGGCGGCGTGCGCGGTCTTGTCGTGGGGTTCTGGCGCATCTGCCGGCGCAACCCGCGTCGCTCGATCTGGATTGCCGCCGTCGGGGCCGTCGTCACCGCCGCGCTGCTGGTTCTGACGTTCGTCTCGGCCCCGTACTACGCCCTGTACCCGGGCGATGTGTACTCGGCCACCGGCGCCGTCTCCTCCGAGAGCGAGACCACCTTCGACCCCATGAGCCTCATCGGCTTCGTGACAATCTCGGCGCACCCGACCGAGTCGCTGTGGCAGTGGGTCGTCGCCTATCTCGACGGCTCCGCCGCGCTCCAGCACGAGGACGTCTTCAACCGGGGCTTGACGCCCCAGGAGCGTCGCAACACCGACGCCCGGCTGATGACCCGGTCCCAGGACGTCTCGGTGTATGTGGCGCTGGTCGAGTTGGGCTACGACGTGCCCGACTCGCAGGTCGTCGTGAGCGGGTTGATCCCCTGCATGCCGGCGGCCGAGCACATCTCCGTCGGTGACGTGATCACGTCGGTCGGCGGGGAACCGGTGACGGAGTCCGGCGAGGTCTCGGCGGCGGTTCGCAGCCGCTCGGTGGGCGAGCTGGTCGAGTTCGGGCTCCGCCCGCAAGGCGAGACCGACAGCGTGCTGGTGGACATCCGGCTGGGCTCCAGCGCCGATGAATGCATCGATCCGGCCGGCCGCACCTCGCTCGAGGACGAGCGTCCGCTGCTGGGGGTGATCCTGGCCAACGACGTGGGCGAGTTGGGGGTGGACGTCGACTTCGCCACCGGCAACATCGCCGGCCCGTCGGCGGGTCTGGCATTCGCCCTGTCGGTCGTGGACCTGCTCTCTCCGGACGAACTGACCGAAGGGCGGCCCGTGGCGGTGACCGGGACGATCTCGCCGGACGGCTCGGTCGGGACCGTCGGCGGCATTGCCCAGAAGGTCCGGGCGGTGGAGAGCCGGAACTTCGGGCTGATGCTGGTACCGGAGGGACAGTACGAGGAGGCGGCTGCGGCGGCCTCCGAGGCTCTCGAGATCGTGGAGGTCTCCTCCATGTCCGAGGCTCTGGAGGTGGTGGCGCCGAACTGGACCCCGCCGCAAGGCTGAAGGCATCGTCCCCGTTGCCCGGATGCCGCTGCCGCACGCCGTACGATTACCAACGGTGCAGATACCAACGGTGCAGATGCCAACAGTGCAGATGCCAACGGTGCAGGACCCAGGGTGCGCGTCGTGAGTTCCGGCGAGCCGGACCCGGCGCATCCGGAGCTCAGCCCCGATGCGGTGGCGGGGCGCGAATTCGCCGCGGCCCGGAAGGGCTACGACCGTGCCGAGGTGCGATCGTTCCTGACGACGGTGGCCGCCGAGTTGGCGGCGGTGTTCGAACGCATGACCCGGCTCGAACGGCTGGCGGCGCGTACGGCGATGACCGCGGAGGAGGCCGAGCCGTCGAACGCCGAGCCGTCGAACGCCGAGCCGTCGAACGCCGAGGCGCTGCTGGAGGCGATCGCTGCGGAAGCCTGGCGCGACCAGGTGCTGGCCGACCTGGACCGGCGTCGACGCGAGTTGAACGGCGAGGTGATGCGACTGCGTGCCGGCCGGGACCGCCTGCGCGCCGATCTGGTCGAGGTGGCCGACGAACTGGCCGAGCAGTCGCGGCGCCTCGACGGCTCGTTGCAAGCCGCTCGATCAGCCGGTGACCTCGCCGAGCAGAAAGTCACCTCCGAATCGCCGCGTAGTGCCGAGGAATGGCGCGCCGAATTGGAGGCGGCGCGCCTGGCCGGATTCGCCACAGTGGGTGCGGCTTCGGCGGCCGCGGCCGGACAGCGGTCGCCGGAGGAGGCGCCCGAGCCACCGGCGGCGGATCCGGATGCCGGAGCGACGACGCCCGACGGCGACGTCGTGGAGGCTCTCGAGGTGGGTGAGCTCTTCGCCCGCTTGCGCGCCGAGCGCTCCGAGGCCCAGCCGGGCGACGACCAGGCTCAGACGGACTCCTAAGGCCGCGCACCGGCCGGCTCGGTCCGCTGCGCGTTGAGGGCGCCGGCCGCCGCCGCGGTGCCGCCGACGGCGGGTAAACCACCTCGCCCGCAGTAGGCTGCCCGCCATGTCGATGACAGGGCCGCGGGGTCCGGGCGGTCCGCGAACGCCTCCTGCGCCCGTCCGTTCCCGTCGTCTGCGACGCGGCCTTTTCGTCGCCATCGCGGCGGTGATCATCGTGCTGGTGTCGCTGCGCGGCGCCGCCGGCTTCTACACGGACTTCCTGTGGTTCGACGCCCTGGGCCAGGCCGATGTCTGGCGCACGATCATCGTCTCCCGGATCGTGCTGGCGCTCATCTTCATTGCCGTTCTGTTCGCCCTCCTCTACGGGAACCTCTCGATCGCCGACCGGATGGCTCCCGCCCATCGCCCGCGCGGCCCCGAGGAGGACGTGCTGACGCGCTATCACGAGTCGCTCGGGCAGCGGCCGCGCCTGGTGCGCCTCGGCGTGACATTGCTGTTCGCTCTGCCGATCGGCGCCGGCGCCTCCGATCAGTGGGAGGAATGGCTCCTGCTGACCAACAGTGTGGAATTCGGTGCCATCGATCCCATCGACGCCCTCTGGTTCGGCAACGACGTGGGGTTCTACGTCTTCCAGTTGCCGTTCCTCACCTACGTCGTCAACTGGCTGTTCAACGTCGTCCTGCTCACCTTCTTCATCACCGCCATCGCCCACTACGTGAACGGCGGGATCCGTCTCCAGAACCAAGGACAGCGCGTCACGCCGCAGGTCAAGGCGCATCTCTCGGTGCTGCTGGGAGCCCTTGCGCTCATCAAGGCGGCGGACTACTTCCTGGGCCGCTACGAGTTGACGACCTCCACATCGGGTGTCGTGGACGGCGCCACCTACACCGACCTGAACGCCCGGCTGCCGGTGCATTGGCTGCTCATCCTGATCTCGCTCTTGGCGTTCGTATTGCTGATCGTGAACATCCGCCTCAAGGGTTGGGTGCTGCCCACGCTGGCGGTGGGGCTCTGGGCGTTCGTGGCGATCGTCATGGGCGGCATCTACCCGCTCGTCATCCAACGCCTGCGGGTGGAGCCCGCGGAATCCACCCGTGAGCAGGAGTACATCGAGTACAACATCGCCTCCACGCGCCTGGCCATGGGGCTCGACGACGTGAAGATCCGCACCTTCGACTCAACCGGGGGGCTGACCTACGACGCGGTCGCTCGCAGCGAGGACATCATCGGCAACCTGCCGCTGCTGGATCCCGCGATCCTCCCGTTGACCTATGAGAACCGCGAGGGCGAGCGGAACTACTACCAGTTCTCCGAGGTGCTGGACGTGGACCGCTACGAGATCGACGGCCAGGTGACGCCGGTCGTCTTGGGGGCGCGCCAGTTGAATCCCGGCAATCTCCCGCAGACTTCCTGGGAGGCCCGCACGCTCACGTTCACCCACGGCTTCGGCGTGGCCCTCGCACCGGCCAACACCGTGGAGGCGGGACTGCCCGACTTCCGCATCGGCGGGCTGCCGGTCAGCAACAATCTGGACATTCCCCTCGACGAGCCCCGGCTCTATTACGGCGAGGAACTCGACGGCTACGCCATCGTCAAGACCGATCGCCAGGAGGTGGACGTTCCGACCGCCACCGGCGAGGAGGCGTCCTATACCTACCAGGGCGACGGCGGGGTGGAGATCGGCGGCTTCTTCCGGCAGGCGTCCTTCGCGCTGCGGTTCTGGGAGGTGGACCCGCTGCTCTCGGGCTTCATCACCGACGAGAGCAAGGTGATCTACGTCCGCGACGTGCGCGCCCGCGTCAAGAAGCTGGCCCCGTTCCTGCACATCGACAACGACCCGTACCCGGTGCTGGCCCAGGGACGGGTGCAATACATCGTGGACGCCTACACGACCACGTCGAAATTCCCCTACGGCCAGCGCGCCGACACCGAGCAGCTCGGCGACAACAGCGGCCTGCGCCACCGCTTCAACTACGTGCGGAACTCGGTGAAGGCCGTGGTGGACGGCTTCGACGGCACCACCACGCTGTACGTCGTCGACCCCGACGATCCCATCCTGCGGGCCTACCGCAACATCTTCCCGGACCTCTTCGATGACTTCGAGAACATGCCGGCGGAGCTCATGGAGCACATCCGCTATCCGGAGGACCTGTTCCGGGTGCAGACCAACGTCTGGGCCCGCTACCAGCTCGACAATCCCCAGGAGTTCTACGAGCAGGCCAAGGGTTGGTCCGTGGCCCAGGATCCCGGCGCCGTCACCGGTGTCCTGACCTCTCCGATCACCACGCCGGACGGTGTGGTGCAGCAGCCCTCCCGGGAGGCGCGCATCGACCCCTACTACCTGCTGACGCGCCTGCCCGAGGAGGACGACCAGGACTTCGTGATCCTCCGCTCGTACGTGCCGGTCTCCACCGAGGACACCCGGCGCGAGCTCACCGCCTTCATGGTCGGCAAGAGCGATCCGGACGAGTACGGGGAGTTGGTCGTGTACCGGGTGGAGCCGCTCGGCCTGACCGACGGCCCGGCGCTGGTGAACTCGAAGATCCAGAGCGATCCGAGCATCTCCCGGGTCGTGACGCTGCTCAACCAGCAGGGTTCACGGGTCGAGTTCGGCGACCTGGTGCTCGTGCCGGTGGAGGACTCGATTCTCTACGTGCGGCCGCTGTACGTGGTGGCGCAGAGCCCGCCGGTGCCCGAGTTGCAGCAGGTCATCGCCGTTCTGGGTGAGCGCGTGGTGATGTGTCCCACGCTGGACGAGGCGCTGCGCGGCCTGTTCGGCCTGACGCTGGTGTCGGACTCCCAGGATGCCTCTGCGTCGAGTTGCGTGGGCAACACGGCAGGGCTGGCGGCGGAGATCGCGGCGGCCGAACCTGCCGAGGCGCCGCCCGCCCCGCCCGAGCCCGCTCCCGCGCTGCCCGAGCCCGTTCCGGCCCCCCCTGAGCCTGTCCCCGCTCCGTCCCCGCCGGTGCCACCGGGCGAAGTTCCCGACGAGGTCGGTGCTCTGATCGAGCGGGCGGTGGAGCTGTTCGCCGAGGCCGACGCCGCCCTGCGCGACGGCCGCCTCGACCTCTACCAGCAGCGCATCGAGGAGGCCGAGGAACTGATCCGCCGCGCCAGCGAGGAACTGGGCGACACTCTGTAGTTCAGGCGCGGTGACTCAGGCGCGTTTGGCCAATTCGGCGTCGCGTAGGACGCGGCGCAGGATCTTGCCGGAGATCGCCTTCGGGATGGCGTCGATGAACTCCAGTTCCCGGATCTGCTTGAAGCTGGCCACCTGGCCGGCGACGAAGTCCTGCAGCTCGCCCGCAGTGGCCTCGGTCCCCGGCTTGAGCACCACGAAGGCCTTGGGGATCTCGCCGGCCTCGTCGTCGGGCACCGGGATGACTGCCGAGTCGGCGACCGCGGGGTGTGACAGCAGCAGGCCCTCGAGCTCTGCCGGCGGCACCTGGAAGCCCTTGTACTTGATGAGCTCCTTCAGCCGGTCGACGATGTAGAAGTCGCCGTCTTCGTCCATGTAGCCGATGTCGCCGGTGTGCAGCCAGCCGTCGGCGTCGATGGTCTCGGCGGTGGCCTCGGGGTTGTTGAGGTAGCCCTTCATGATGTGGGGGCCGCGCACCCAGATCTCGCCGGACTCGCCCTGCTCCACGTCCTCGCCGGTTGAGGTGTCCACGACGCGGCACTCGCTGCTGGGAACGACGCCGCCGACGCAGCCGGGCTTGCCGCAGCCCTCGAGCGCCACGTGGGTGGCCGGGCTGGTCTCGGTCATGCCGTAGCCCTGCAGGATCTCGACGCCGATGCGGTCGGTCACCTCGTTGGCGAGTTCCTCGCTGAGTGGTGCCGCGCCCGAGACGATGGACTTGAGCTTGGACAGGTCGTAGCGGTCCACCAGGGGGTGCTTGGCCAGTGCCAGCACGATCGGCGGCACCAGGTAGGCGCGGGTCACCTCGTGGTCCTGCATGACCCGCAGGAACTGCTCGAGGTCGAAGCGCGGCAGCGAGACGGTGGTGGCGCCGACGCGCAGGTTGAAGTTGATGAGGATCTGCAGGCCGTAGACGTGGAAGAACGGCAGGACCGCGATCACTACGTCATCGGAGTCGGCCGCCACCATCGAGCCGCCCTGCACGAGGTTGGCCACGAGGTTGCGGTGCGTGAGCATCACGCCCTTGGGGTTCCCGGTCGTGCCACTGGAGTAGGGGAGGACGGCGACGTGGTCGGCCGCGTCCACTGGCGCGTGGCCCTCGTAAGAGTCGCCGCCCACGAGCGCGAATGCGTCGAGGAGGTCGTCGGCCGGTTCGGTCTCGCCCAGCACGATGATTCGCCCGATGCTGCCGCCGGCCATCGCCTCACGCGCCAGCGGCAGGAAGAGCGGGATCGTGAACAGCCAGGTGGCGCCCGAGTCCTCCATCTGGTGACGCAGCTCGCGGGCCGTGTAGGTGGGGTTGGCGGTGGTCACCGTGCCGCCGCACACCATCGTGCCGTGCAGGGCGATGACGTATTCCGGCACGTTCGGGGCGAGGATCATGAGCACCTCGCCCGGCTGGAACCCGTTCGCCACCAGCCCGCCCGCGAACCGCTGGATCAGCATCTCCAGGGTGGCGAAGTCGTAGGTGCGGCCGGAAGGACCGTCCACGAGCGCCGCCTTGGTCGCCCGCTCGGCAGCATTCTCGAAGATGTAGGGGGTTATCGGGACATTGGGGATCGAAACGTCCGGCAGGCTGCTCGTGATCACCATCGTTGGTCTCCAGAGCTCGGGGAATGTCCAGCGTTCGCCAGCCTAGGAGACCGCGGAGCGGCGCTGCGGTCGACTCCCCGGCTGTGCCGTCTGCCGGGATCGGCGAGCAGGCCGCGGCAACCCTGATCGTGCTGAGGCCGCGGCTCGCGCCTCCGGCTGTGCCGCCTGCCGGGCGTCGGTCTCTGATGGCGTCGCCGTCAGCATCGGCGGGGGGCGGGGGTCGGTAGGGGAGGTTGGTGGCACGGCCCAGCGGGCTGTCTGGTGTGGGTGTCAGGCCTGGTCGGGGCGGCGGCTTCGTGGGGGTGGGTTCGGTGGTGGTTGTGCGGCGGTGGGTGCGAGCCTCCGTTGCTCTGGCCGCCGGTGTTGGCTGGGGGTGCGAGGGTGAAGCGGCCGTTGGGGTAGCGGGTGATTTCTTCGCCGTGGAGGTGGACGCGGACGTGGTGGCAGCGCCAGCAGAGGAGGCAGGTGTTGTCGAGGGTGGTTTCGCCGCCGTGGGCCCAGTGGTCGAGGTGGTGGACCTCGCAGATCTTGTGGTGGGCGTCGCAGCCGATGCAGCCGCCGTCGCGGGCGATGAGGCGCTTGCGGTGTCGGGGAGAGATCTTTCGCTGTGCGCGCCCCAGGAGGGGGTTGCCGGTGTGTTTGTTGAAGATGCCCGGCAGGATCTTGGCGTCGCAGGCGATGGCGAGGGCTTCGGCTTCGGTGAGGCGTGTGCCGTCGCTGAGGCGGGCGTTGGTGATGGCGTCGTGAACTTGGTCGTAGTCGGCGAGCACCAACAGTTCGACGCCGGCGGGCGCCGCGGCTTCGGTGTCGGTGCAGAGGAGTTCGGCGAGCGCGTCCGCGAACCGCTGCGGCGACGTGGCGCGATCCTTGGGATCTTCGTTGCGGAACAGTTCGTCGGACTTGGCGAGGAGGGCGGCGCGGACCCGGCTACCGGTGAGGGGGTCAAGCTGGGCGAACAGGTGGAACATGCCGTCGGCCTGCTCGCTGATCGAGGCGCGGCGGCGGCGCCGCTGGCGGGCGCGCCGGGCTTCGAGTTCTTCTTCGCTGGTGCGCTGGTTGACGTGTTCCTTCAGAGTGCGCCGGAACTGATCCTCGGGCTCGGTCTCGGCGGCCTCCAGCAGGACACCGTGATCCACCGGCGTCTCACCGGCGGCGTCGAGGATCAATCCGGCGGCTTCGGGGGTGATGGCGCCGTCGGCGAGCTTGCCGGCCACCCGCGGCGCCCACTCCAGCTGCGCCGCGGTCTTCACGGCCTTGCGGGCGCCGGCCCGGGAGCGCTTCTGGTCCTGGCGCAGGATCTCCTCAGCGGCAGCGTCGCCTTCGCGGCGGGCGACCTCACCCACCAGATCAGCCTCCAAGGCGGCGAGCGAGGCCCGCGCCCGTCCCACGAAGACCAACTGCTCGCGCACCACGTCCAAGTCGACTTTGTGCAGCAGCGGCGGCGAACTCAGCCATTCGCCGAGTGCCGCCCACTCGTCCATCTTGCTGGCGCTGGCCACTCCATTCGCCGCTGGTGTGCCTCGCGTCGCCTCGCCGCCCATCGGTCCTCACCCCCTCCCTGGATCGACCATCTGATTACTTCTCTATCCAGTATAGTTCGTTATAGCTCGAATAGCAATGATTGTATGACTATATCGCTGGGCGGATGGAAGATAGCTGAGGGACGGACGAGGAGATGGCACGGACGTGTCACCAAAACCCCAGGTCAGCGGACTCCCTTGCCACCATCGAGTCGTTCCGGACGGCTCACCCTTCTGAGTGTGACCGATGTCACATCGATATCAGAGGGTGGTGACCCGCTAATCGAGAACTGATCAGCGGCGAGCGCCTGAGTCGGGTTGCTGCCCGTCAGGCTGTCAGAGCCGCGGGCGTCGTGGCGGCGTCCGCCCCCGTGGCGCGATCGGTGATCCAGTCGGCCAGGGCACTCACGTTTCTGCCTATGACCTCGGGTGTGCCCGAGAGGTCGAGCGCATACGTGTGCAACACCCTGCCCGTGTGCCGCACCCGAACTGACGAGACAGCGGCTGTGCCAGCGGGGTCCGCTGATATCGGTGCCACCGTGCCGGACGGGTCCGCTTCGAGACAACGATCGCCGTCCGGGTCTCCGTCGGAATCGTCGGCGTCGAGGCAGTAGATGAGCATTCCGTCGGGCAGGTCGAGCGCGGTTGTGTAGGCCAACAGCTGGTAGAGGTCCGCGTTGGACCCGCCGGCGGACTCGTCGGTGAGCTTGTACTTGATGTCTGCGACGAAGCTTGGGGACCGCTCCGGACCGAACAGCAGATCAGGCCGGATCCTCACGCTGCGTTCCTCGTCCAGATGGTCGCGGTGCTGGTCCTTCACGTCGAGGCGTCCTCGCAGCGCGCGCCGTAGCCGCTCGGTCACGAACCGTTCGAAGAGTTCGTTCATGTCCAGCATGAACGACGATGCGGTGGCCTCACCGATGGTGTCCTGCAGGGTGAGGTTCGCCAGCACCAGCCGTGCCAGCCGCAGCGCCGGTTTGTAGTGCTCGTTCAGCCGGGTGAACACCACGTCGTCGTAGTCGGCGGGATGGTGCCGCACGTCGCCCACGTCCTCGAGGGTGACGAGGTGCCGCATGAGCCGGTGGCGGTCCGCCGGTTGCACCCCGGCGACGCGCAGCGACCGGGAGACGGCCGCTTTCAGGTACGAGTTCTCGACGAGGTCTGCGGTGAACTCGGTGAACCTGCACGCCGTCGGGATGGCGATGCCGGGCTGGGTGAACTGGCGAGCCACGTCGAGGCGGCCCCGCAGGGCGATCAGCCGGTCGTGTTGCTCCAGATAGGAATGGTAGAGGCCCCGGGCCAGGGTGGTCTCGGTGGTGCGGGCGAAGAACGACACCATGGCCGGAAGGAGGTCTTGACTGGTCTCGTAGAGGGCCGCCTCGTTGCGCCAGTCCTGCTCCCGCAGGCCGACTTCGAGCAGCAGGAACAGGTTCCGCAGCGGGATCTTCGGCCGGACCCGCACCTGGATTCCGTCGGTGAGAACCGAGCCCACATAGTTGTGCGCGGTGACGTGCCATAATCCCGAGGTCTCGGCGTCGACGCGTTCCGCGGCCTCTCCTCCGGCTGGACCGTGCGCGGTGACGTGCCAACGCCCCGAGGTCTCGGCTGGCTCGACCGATAGGTACGCGCCGCCCCCGGCACCGTTGAGGGCGCGTGCCTGAACCCCGGTCAGGGGCAGAGGCTCGCTGGTCTCGTACTCCCGCAGCGTCAGCCGCTCGACCGCCGGCCTCGGGCTCTCAACTTCGTAGAGCGCCTCCGCTGCGGCTCCTGACGACGGCGGCACCGACTCGACAGCCGGCGTCAGCGCTGCGGCCACCGCCGTCTCCCGCCTCGCCTGGGAGACTTCTGGGCGATGCTCCCGACGCCCCGCGACGTCATTCCGGCGAAGGCCGGAATCCAAGACCTGGCCACCCGACCGGCGCTGCGCGTGGACCGCTCGGCACACTTCTATACGTCTTCGGCGGCGTCGTCGCTCGAAGGACGCGTGGCGGCTGCCTGCGTCGCATCCTCGGCGTCGGCGTCGGCCTCGCCTGCCGGATCGGCGGCCGGGCCGTGGCGGGCGTAGACGCTGTCGAAGCGGTAGTGCTCGATGCGGTCGGGGTCGCCGAAGAACTGGTCCTCGATGAACGGCTCGATGTTGTACTCCCAGATGCGCCGGAGTCGTTCCTGCTGTTCGGTCGGCGTGGAGCCGTAACGCTTCATGAAGTGGCTGGGACCGAGCAGAAGGTGCGAGCCGGCGAGGTCGCCCTTGAGTTCGTCGTTGACTGTGTCCACCAGCCGTCCCACCCAGGCGGGCTGCTCGTTGCGTTCCAGCCACCGACCGAGCAGACCGGCGATCGGACCGCTGTCGGGGAAGAACGGCACGAAATGGAAGCGCCGCCGAAGCGCCGCGTCCACCAGCGCGATCGACCGGTCCGCGGTGTTCATGGTGCCGATGAACCAGAGGTTCTCCGGTAGCGAGAAGGGCGTATCGGGTCGGTACAGCGGGTAGATGCTCTCGCCGCGGTACTCCAAGAGGAACAGCAGTTCCCCGAGCACGCGCGGCAGGTTTCCCCGGTTGATTTCGTCGATGACCATGACGTGCTGCTGATCCGCGGGGGCGTTCCTGGCATCCTCAGCCATTCGGGCCAGCGGCCCGGGCGTCAACTCGTAGCGAATGCCCCCGTCGTCACCGGTCCCCGCCGGCCGGTACCCCTCGAAGAAGTCCTCATACGACGTCGACGGGTGGAACTGCACCAATGCTCGGCATGACTCATCCGGGGCGAGCACCTCCGCGAGCTTTTGAGCCAGGTAGGTCTTGCCAGTCCCCGGCGGCCCGTACAAGATCACCTGCCCCCTCCCTTTCTCCTTCAGCAGCTGGACTATGACCTCCAGGAAGCCGACATCTACAAGCAGTTCCTTGGCCAAAGCTGACAAGTCCGGGCTGCTGTCGAACTCCTTTGGGGTGCTTGGCTCCCCGGGCCTCCCGCCGTTTGGAAGGGGTTCTTGCTTCATCAGCCAGTAGAGAAACGACGCCATCCCGTACGTGTCGTCGCTGAAATAGGGGGAGAGGAACTCTCGGAGCCTGTCGTTGGCGTCGACGCTCTTGTACCAGAAGTTCTTGCCCGTCGGTCTCGGCAGTCCCATAAGTTCCAAAGCTCTCTCACGGCAAGAATTAGCTTGATTTTGCCCGGGGATCGGCAGGAACGTGTCGGGGTGACAGATTGCAAGCAGTTTGGAGCAAAATCCTCCTGATATCTTTTGGTAGCCGGACTCTGTGGTTGCACCTTCCTTGACAGCCCTACTGTCCACTTCAGCGAAACGCGCCGCTATTTCTCCGTCCCCCCAACACAGGTGCTGAATACTGCGCAGCAGGCTCTCGAACTTCTCGTCCTCATGCTTCTTGATGAATTCGGACTCGTGTGCCACTTGGACAACATATTTTGGATTTCGATATATGGACCCATTCGTGACGGCAGACATGTCAAGGCGGCTGATCGACGCGATATTCTCCGGTCGCAGCTTCTCGGCCCACTCGGCTCGTAGCTGCTTCTGCTCCTTGTCCTCGTCGGTCGGATAGCCGGTCTCTTCGCGGAAGCGCTCTACCAACGCGGCCAGGTCCGCTGTCGGAATTTTGCTCACGTCGCGGAGCCTCTCGCCCGAGCTTGTTGGGTGCCGTGAGACTGCCTAACGGCACTCACCTCAAGATGGATGCCTTCGTGGTGCTGGATATGCGCGATGATCGCGAAGATGTTTCGGGCATGAGGATTACCTGCCGGTCCGAACATGCGCATGAGGCTCTTGGGCGGCTTGTCGGTCATTAGCCCGAGCTTCTTGAATCCGATTGTGGCGTTGATGTAGTCGCGCAGGGTGATCTTGCCGGCTTCGATGTCTCCGGCAAGCAGGCACTCCACTCCCTCCTGAAGCAGCTTCTCCCGGAAGGCCCGGTCAGTGAGCGCGCGGGCTTGGACGGTCTCTTGGAAGTCACGCGTGAGCGGCATCCTCATTCCTCTTCGTGTTAGTGCTGCCTGGCGCTTCGCCGGCGGTGCCGGCCGGTCGGGCTTGGATCGTCGCGGCGCTCAGTACATCTGCAAGGCGCCGGAGACGTTGATGGTTGCTCCGGAGACGAAGCGGGCGTGTTGTGATGCCAGGAACACGACGACCGGGGCGATCTCGGAGGGGTCGGCGATTCGGCCGAGGGGGGTGTCGGCGGTCATCGATTCCAGGACGGCGGGGTCGAGGTCGGTCAGCAGCATGGAGGTGGCGGCCTGGCCGGGGGAGACGACGTTGACGGTGATCTGTTGGGGGCCGTAGGTGCGGGCCATGCCCCGTGACATCGACACGATGCCGCCCTTTGAGGCGCAGTACGCCGTGGAGCCCCCGAAGCCGCCGCTCCACCAGCCCTGCGAGGAGAAAAGGATCATGCGCCCGCCCACGCCGCCGGCGATCATGGCGTTGGCACAGCTGCGGGCCAGGAAGAACGAGGCCTTGAGGTTGGTGTCGATCTGGAAGTCCCAGTCCTCCTCGGTGACGTCGTCCATCGAACTGCGGCGCCGCAGCACCGCGGCCAGGTGCGCCAGCGCGTACAGGTTGCCGAGTTCGTCGACGGCCCGATCCACCAGCGCGCTCTGGGCGTCGAGGTCGGTCAGGTCGCAGCCCGCGGCGATGTGGCCGTCGCCCTCCATGCCCGCCACGACCTCGGCCACCGCCTCCCGGCGGAGGTCAACGGCCATCACCCTGGCGCCCGCCGCAGCGAACATCTCCGCGGTCGGCCGCCCGATGCCACCACCGGCGCCGGTCACGATCACGCCCTTGCCTTCGAGCCCCGATCCCAGATCCCAAGCCATGCTTCCTCCCTGCTGACAGTCGGTGGTTGCTGGCGGCCAGCGGCCAGCATCCCGTTGGTGCCCCGTTCCTGCTGGACCATTGAGGCCCGGGCCGCGCCGGGTCGACGCCGCCGACCGTGTATAGCCGATCCGCCGGAGCGGCGCGCGCCCGGCCATCCGCCCCGGCTGACTGTCGCGGACGGGGTTGCCGGTGATGATGCCCGGCGGATCGCGCCGCCGCTCGCTTCGACGTCCCCCGTCTTGGCGCTCCCCGCCTGGCGTCCCCTGCCTCGACGCTCCCAGCGGTGACGCACCTGTACTCGGTACTGAGGTCATCCTGCCGGCGGGCGCGGGTTCGTTCGTCAGGTGGGTGCCTGTTTCACACCCCGGCTACGGTCCTGCGGCGCGCACACCTCCCGAGGAGGAGACCAATGGGCACTGAAGATATGGGCGAGTTGACCGATGTGAACCTCAGGGAGGTGTGGAAGCACGAAGCACTCGCCTTCACACCGTGGCTCGCGAAGAATCTAGACAAACTCTCCAGCGTACTGGATGTCACGCTGGAGCTTGAAGAAGAGGAGATGCTGGTAGGAAACTTGAGGGCCGACATCGTGTGCCGTGTGCCTACCGATGGAACCAGGGTCCTCATCGAGAATCAACTGGAGTGGGCCAATCTTCAGCACTTGGGACAGGTGATGGCGTACCTGGCCGGGTTGGAGGCGCGGACTGTTGTCTGGGTCGCCAGAGATTTCGACGAGGCGCATCTTTCAGCGTTCCGCTGGCTGAACGAGCACACCTCGGGCGAGTTCGGTTTCTTTGCCGTCAGGCTCAGGGCCGTCAAGATCGGGGACTCGCCACCGGCACCGTTGTTCGAGGTGATCGAACGTCCCAACGACTGGGATCGCGGGGTGCGAACTGTGGGGGAGCTCAGCGAACTCGGGAAACTCAAGAGAGACTTCTGGGCTCGTTACCGCGACCGGCACCCGGATGTCCAGAGGCCGACGCCAGGCTATGCCGGTTCCAACGTCAACGACCCGATCTCGCAGCTGGATGCCCGCGTCAGTCTGTATCCGGCAGTGGATGGTGCTGGGATCTTCATCTCGAGTTCTTTCGGCAAGCCATCGAGCGGTCTATTGGAGAGGCTGGACCCGTACTTGGAGCACCTCAGGAGCGAACTCGAGAAGGCGATAGCCAAAGACGGTCTGGGCCACATATACGGACCCAAGCACAACAGCAAACTGGACATCGACGGCTACGATCGAGCGAACTGGGATCAGATCGCTGACTGGCTCGAGAGCCGGCGGCGCATCTACATGCGGGTGCTGACCGGCCCGCCCGGTGACGACGCCGCCTCGGAGTCTGACCAGTAGCGAAACGACCCTCCGGCTCCCAGCGGCCGGAACGGACAAGCGAGGGTTGGGGGTGTCGGGGGCTGCGGAGGCGGCCATTTTAGGCCGCCGGAGCACCGCCGAGCGGCCCCAACCCGGATCCAGGCACCGCTCGCAATCCACCGTTCCCGGCGGGGGCCCGGCCGATATCTGGCTCGCAGCCCCGGCCCCGAACGAGATTCAGCGGTCCGGGCCGGGGGCGCGGCCCTTGGCTGCTAGCCGGGTTGGCCCATGCCGGGGTTGCTGGCGGCGTCGCCCTGGCGTTCGAGGCGGTAGAAGTCCACGACCTCCTCGATGACTTCGATGCCAAGGCCCGGCCCGGTGGGGGGATGAGCCCAGCCGTCGGTGTGATCCGGGGGCTCGGTCACCAGGTCGTGGTGCATGGGGTTGCGGATGGGCTTGAACTCGAACAGCGTGCAGGCCGAGCTGGAGAAGCTGACGGCCAGGCTGGCGGCGCTCACGATCGCCGAGGACCAGGCGTGGGCGTTGGCTTGGCGGCGGTAGTACTCCACCCGCTCGGACATCTTCTTGAAGCCGGTGATGCCCTCTGCCCGGCCCGGGTCGCAGCCGATGACGTCCACGGTGCCGGTCTCGAGCAGGCGTTCGAAGCCCCGCAGG